>JBLIFO010000207.1:0-5039 GCA_047633875.1 Marinoscillum sp.
GGCTCCGGATGGTTCTTTAGTGCTTGGCGGTATAGGAGTTGGAGGCAACTGGGGACAGACTGGTAAACTCAATTACGGTCTTCAAAGAATGGTCTATAACGAAACCTCTGTATTCGAAATGCTCAGCGTAACTGCAAAATCTAATGGTTTTGAAATCACATTTACAGAGGCAATCAAAGAAAGTCAGCAAATTTCTGCCGAAGACTTTCAGATAGAGCAATTCTATCTCAAACCAACTGCTGAGTATGGTGGTCCGAAACTGGGACTTGAGACAATCAAACCAACTGCTTTTTACTTGGCCGAAGATCGAAAAAGTGTTTCATTCAAATTGGAAGGATTAAAGGAAAAACACATCGTCTACTTCAGAATCAACCGACCATTTGTGAGCGAACTAGGTCATGAACTTTGGACGACAGAGGCTTGGTACACTTTAACCAATATCCCGAAAGAAAATCCAGTTTTCACAAATGACTATCAAATAGTAAATAATACTCTGTCTAATCAAGAAAAGGCTGATGGCTGGAAATTACTTTTTGACGGAAAGTCAACAGGGAGCTTCCATAAGTTTAAATCAGAAGCCATCGGTGGGAAATGGAAAGTAATGGACAACACGCTGCATTTTGTTGGGAAATCAGAGGGTGACGGCTGGCAAGCAAAAGATGGTGGAGACATTATCATCACAGACAAGCCTTACAAAAACTTCGAATTTCAGCTAGAATGGAAGATGTCTAAAGACGGCAATAGCGGTATCATTTACAATGTCGTTGAGGCACCTGAGTATGACTATGTTTGGAACACTGGACCTGAATATCAGTTACTTGACAATGTAGGCCATCCTGACGGTAAGATTTTCAAGCATCGCGCGGGAGATCTTTACGATCTGATTCCCACCAAGTTTGTCACTGTGAATCCGCCTTTGGAGTGGAATAGAACGAGGCTGATTATCAAGGATGGTAAAGTGGAGCACTGGCTAAATGGCTACAAAGTGGTAAGCTATGAGCAAGGCACTCCTAAGTGGGAAGCATTAATTGCAGGTAGTAAATTCGCTGAGATGAAGGATTTTGGCAAGAGTGATAGCGGGCATATTGCGCTGCAAGATCATGGAGATAAAGTGTGGTTTAGAAATATTAAAATAAAGGAATTGTGATTCAAAAGATTGGTGTTATCGCCTCTTGCTTCTTATTACTATGGAGATGTAGTGGAGGACAGGAGGAGCAGTTGGACTCAAAAATGCCTCCAGAGGAAAATCGCTTTGTTAAGGAAGTATTTGTAGATAACCTATTTGAGCCTACCGAATTAGAAATTCTGCCAAATGGAAATCTGCTTTTCACACAGCGAAGAGGAGCCATCAAGCGGTATGACTTTAAGACCAACAAGCTTTCTCTTTTTGATTCCATACCAGTTCACTCCAATTACGAAGATGGCCTGATGGGTATAGCACTAGATCCAGATTTTGCTATCAACAAATGGCTTTATCTCTATTATGCCCCTCCAGGAGATGTTCCTGTTCATTTTTTATCTCGCTTCGATTATGCTTCAAGTGGCCTTTCGAATGAAAAAATTATTTTAAAGGTAGATGTGCAGCGCGACGAGTGCTGTCATACGGGTGGCTCTATTGAATTTGGACCAGATCGTCTACTTTATCTATCAACGGGAGATGATACCAACCCATTTGATTCTGATGGTTATGCCCCAATAGATGGTAGATCCGATCGAAGTGCATGGGACGCGCGAAAGTCTTCAGCCAATACCAATGATCTTCGAGGGAAAATATTACGGATTAAGCCACAGCCAGATGGAACCTATACCGTTCCAGCAGGAAATCTCTTTGAAGATGAGGATCCACTTACCAGACCCGAGATTTACGTAATGGGCTGTCGCAATCCTTATCGCATTGCTGTGGATTCCAAGCGCGGTTGGCTGTTTTGGGGCGATGTAGGTCCTGATGCGAATAACGACAAGGAGTCGAGAGGACCAAGAGGGCATGATGAGTTTAACGTAGCATTGGAAGCAGGAAATTTTGGATGGCCTTTATTCGTTGCTGACAACAAACCCTACAGAGCTTTTGACTTTGAAACCAATGCATCAGGAGACTTTTTCGACCCTGAGGTACCCGTCAATAACTCCCTTTATAATACGGGTCTAGACACTTTACCACCTGCAAATCCTGCTAAGATTTATTATCCCTATGCCAATTCAGATATTTTTCCACTAGTGAAAAGTGGTGGTCGCAATGCCATGGCCGGTCCGGTTTATTATTCTGATGAGTATGTCTCAGGAGATAAATATTCGGCCTTTTTTGACGGGAGGGTATTCTATTTTGACTGGATGCGTGGGTTTATCTTCTCGCTTGAATTGGATGGCTCTGGAAACCCTACGGACTGGTATCCTTTCATGCCGAGCACTGAGTTTAACAATCTCATAGATATGAGTTTTGGGCCGGATGGTCAGCTTTACTTTATAGAATATGGGACAGGCTGGTTTACCCAAAATAAGAATGCGAGACTGGGTAGGTTAAAATACACCGGAGGCAATCGGCCACCGATTATCCGCACCAAAACCACTGGCTTGAAAGGTACATTGCCGCTCAAAGTAGTAATAGATGCTTCGGCTTCAGAGGATTATGACAATGATCAATTGACGTTCAATTGGGAGCTGGACGGACAAGTTTTTCAAGGAGAAATCTTCGAATATGAATTTTTAAAACCTGGGATATTTTACCCTAAGCTTACGCTCAAAGACAATAAGGGGAATAAGACGATAGAACAATTCGTAGTGGAAGTAGGTAACGATCCACCTAATGTTGAAATAGTAATTGATGGGAATCGAACATTCTTCTGGGAGGGTCGTGAAATTGCATATTCTGTTAATGTCTCAGACTTGGAAGATGGTAAGCTTGGTGATGGTATAAGTGAAGAAGAGATTGATTTTGATATCATGCATTTTCAATCTGCCGATCGTGCCGAAACGCTAGGACATCAGAAACCAGTGAGCAACGGGTTGGCACTGATTGAGTCGCTCGACTGTAAAAGTTGTCATAAAATAGAGGGTACATCCATAGGGCCATCTTACAGGTTAGTAGCTGAAAAATATCATCAGCAAAATGACGCTAAGAACTACCTAATTAATAAAATCATCAATGGAGGAGGAGGCGTATGGGGCGAGCAGGCAATGAGTGCGCATCCAGAACTTACTACACAAGATGCTACATCCATTGTAGATTATATTTTTTCCCTTGCCGAGACGGAGGAAGTACCATTGACAGGAGTTTATAAAGCCGTGAAGCCAGATGGCAACTATCTATTTACTGCAAGCTATACTGATAGAGGTAAGGAAGCGCTAAGGCCGATATCAGTAGCTAACAATATATGGCTCCAGCACAATTTGGTAGATCCTGCTAATTATGATTTTGTGAGTGGCCCCAAACCCATGAACAATGGTAGAGGATTAGCTAATATTTCCAATGAGAGCCGGTTTGGGTTTAAATCCATAGACCTCAAAGGCATAGAATCTGTGATCATAAATCTCCGTTTTGGCTACAATGCCACTATCTCGTTACGTGCAGACGAACCGCAGGGTCGCGAAATAGGAAATGTGCAAGTGAAACCTGATAAAAGCTTTTCAAACGTAGCAATAGAAATCAATGATGCTGCAGTGAGTGATTTGTACTTTGTCATCACAAGTGGTGAAAAAAATGAAAAATTAGGAGCAATTAAGTCAATTGTATATCAGCCAAAAAAATAGATTTATGATTGATCGAAGAACTTTTATTAAAAATTCTGCCGTAATTTCTTCCGGAGTTTTGGCTATACCTTCATGTCTTTCTGTTTCCGGCAAAAAGGAATATGAGATAGGTGTGCAATTGTATACAGTGAGGGATCAAATGGGAAAAGACCCTGAAGGGACACTTAGTAAAATAGCCGATATTGGATATAAAGAGATAGAATCTGCAGGCTATCAGAGTGGCAAAATGTATGGTTTTGCTGGTAAGGAGTTCCAAACGATCCTTTCTGATTTGGGATTGAAAAATGTGAGTGCACATATTCCTTTGCAAGTTTTTCAAAATGAATTCGATGAGGCACTTGAATATATGGCAGCATCGGGTGGGCAATACGCTGTGCTCCCTTGGTTAAGTGCTGATGATCGACAAACCATGGATCAATATAAAGGCTACGCAGAACTCCTCAATCGCTCGGGAGAAAAGGCCAAGACATATAGCGTTGAAATATGCTATCATAACCACGACTTTGAGTTTATTGAGTTGGAGGGCGCTATTCCAATGAACGTGCTTTTAGAGAATACCGATCCGGATTTGGTGAAATTCGAACTTGACCTTTATTGGATCAATAAGGCAGGATTGAACCCTATAGAGTTCTTCAAGCAAAACCGAAAAAGAGTGCCGCTCTGGCATGTGAAGGATATGGATACTACGTCTGAAAAAGGCTTCACCGAGGTAGGGGAAGGCGTTATAGATTATGCTTCCATTTTTGAAAAGAAAGAGATTTCTGGAATGAAGCATTTCTTTGTGGAGCAAGATGTGTCGGTTGATCCCATGAAAAGCATAGAGACTTCCTACAAAAATTTGACTCAGAAGATTCTAAATTAAGTGAAGTACACACTTTCAATACTCCTTATAAGTTTAGGTATATTTTCTCATGCTCAAAAAATAGCAGGAACTGTTCGAGATGCAATAAGTCTTGATCCGCTTATTGGGGCTACTATCTCCATTTCAGCTATACAATCTGGACAGATATCGGATGTTGATGGTACATTCGAAATAGACAACCTTTCCAGTGGGCGCTACAGCCTCATTGTAAGTTTTGTGGGCTATAAAACACAGCAGATTTCAGAGGTTTGGGTAAAGAATGGGAAAGTCACAACCCTTGATGTCTTGCTTGAGCGAAGTGCATCAGACCTACAAGAAGTAGCTGTTTATGCGAAAAGAGCTACCATCACGCTTGGGAAAATTGGGATTACAGAGGAGCAAATCAATCGATATGCAGCGAGCTATAATGATCCAGCTAGAGTCATTATAGCTA
>JBLIFO010000208.1:0-5004 GCA_047633875.1 Marinoscillum sp.
CTCTCATAAAAGAGAAGAATTATTCGGCGATATGATCATCGATGATTTTACACAAATAGATCTCGACCAAATCTTAAACCTTTTCAAGAAATGAAGTCTTGCTTTTTAGCATTTACGATCATCTGTTCTTTTGCGTTTGCGAAAGCTGAGGGTCAGAGTCTGCAAATAGCCAAACTGAAATATGATGGTGGCGGAGATTGGTATGCGAACAAAACTGCCCTCCCAAATCTCATAGACTTCTGCAATAAAAATCTAAAGACAGACATCAAAAGAGGTGGTGAAGTAGTAGCTGTAGGAAGTCCTGACCTGTTCTTATTTCCATACGTTTACATGACTGGCCATGGCAATGTGGTGTTCAATAAGGATGAAGCCCAAAATCTAAGAAAATACCTTACCTCTGGCGGTTTCCTACATATAGATGACAATTATGGAATGGATCAATATGTAAGGCTGGAAATGAAAAAGGTATTTCCAGAACTTACTTTTTTGGAGCTCCCATTTGATCATCCTATCTATCACCAGCGCTTTCAATTCCCGAAAGGCTTGCCCAAAATACATGAGCATGATGGTAAACCTGCCCAAGGTTTTGGATTGATGTATGAAGGCAGATTGATCTGCTACTATTCTTATGAAAGCGATCTTGGCAATGGCTGGGAAGATCAGGTAATCCACGGTGATCCTGAAGCAGTACGTCAGCAAGCCTTGCAGATGGGGGCCAATATAATTAGCTATGTTTTTACTATGGAGCTGTAAAGGATCAGTACCTGTGTAATGACGTGTTAAAGACAAGAAGTTCAGATTCTCATCGGTGAACCCATAAAATTCCTAACTTTAGTTGATCAAATTCAAATCACTAAACACCAGAATTGAGCTAAACAAAATTTAATAATGAGAACCGCCCTATTTTTTTTCGCGTTCGCTTTTGGCCAATGGTCGTTCTCACAAGGCTGCAGCGATGCTGGCTTTTGCACCATGGGTGCCATGAAGCCCGATCAGGCTTACAGCAAAAAAGTAGATTTCAAACTTCGCTCCTTTGAGTTCAATTACTACCGCGGCACCTCGCTTGCCACTCCTGTCATTACGGTGCTTACTGCCGATATGAATTTTGGTATCACTGACTATTTTTCAGTACAAGTGAAAGCCCCTTACCAAATGGTATCAGGAAGATTGGGCGACACACAGGGTGTGGGTGATTTCTCTATTAGTGCTTCTAGATCTATTCCATTAAAAAACGGCGCTACAATTGGCTTGACCCTTGGCGGAAAAATCCCCTCTGGAAAATCTAATATCGAGACTGGAAGCGACAATCCATTCGGATCAGGTGACCTACCTATGTATTATCAAGTCAGCCTTGGCACTTATGATCTTGTATTTGGTGCCTCCTACATAACAGAAAAATGGCTTTTCGCTACCGGAGTACAACATCCCATCTTTCATCAAAACGAAAATGACTTCAGATGGGGAAAATGGACCAATCACCCTGACCAAGATTATGTACGAGAATACAACCTCGCAAATGACCTAAAAAGAGGCAGTGATGCGATGCTCAGGGCCGAGCGCAACTTCCGATTTATCAACTTCAATTTCGGCACTGGACTACTGGCAATTTATCGATTCAAGAAAGACGAGAAATATGACTTTGGTATAGACGAGCGCATATTGGTAGATAAAACGGTAGGGATTGTGCTCAATGCCTTGGTAAACGTTGGGTATCAAATCAATGTAAATAATGGAGTAAAACTCATCTATGGTCGAAAATTGGTAGATCGGTATAAAAACCCAGATGGACTTTCGCGACATGACGTGTTCAGTGCGAGTTATGTTTACAGATTTTGAGTATGCGTAAAACCTTTACATTCCTTTTCCTTAGCTATAATCTTCTAGCCATTGCGCAGCAAGACCTCCTTGATCACGCCGACTCACAATATAAAAATGCGCAATACGATCAAGCTTTTGAAAGCTACCAAAAAGCTGCGGAACAATTCAAGACTATCTCAGCGGAGCAGTATGCTTCGTGCAATCTCAAGATGGGAAACTGTCTATTAAAAACAGGTGCCAATGAATTGGCAATCACCCAGGCCAATAATACCCAACAATATATCCTTGCTGAAAATATCGAGAATCAGTCACTGCAAATAGCTTCACTTCAAATCATTGGGGAAGGTCAGTTGAAAATGGGACGAAATGATCTAGCGCTGGAGACCCTACTTTTGGCAGAAGCCAAACTGGGACAAGAAGAAAGCTTGCTAGCTGCTGAATGCTACAACAATCTTGGGGTGATTTACTGGAACAATGCCAATAAAGAAACAGCTCTAGGCTACCACGATAAAGCACTGACGATAAGAAAGAGACTCCTTCCGGCAAATGATGTACTGCTTGCTGATTCCTATTTGAATATCGGCCTAATTCATTTGGATGATGACTTCCTCAAATCCGTCATTAACTTCAACAATGCACTGAAAATCTATCAAGAGGCTTATGGAAAAAATCACCCACAAGTGGCCTTGTGCTATAGCAATCTCGCTTTCGCCAATAGTGCCCAAAGCAACTACGAAGAAGCACTCGGATATTTAGAGATCACCCTATCCATTTGGGATAGCAACTTTGCTGGAAATCATCCGAACAAGGCTTTTACCAAGTCCAACATGGGTAGGATATTGAGTGCTCAAGGCAACTATGCAAAAGCGCTGGTGCTCCACGAAGAGGCCCTCCGACAATACATTACACTCTATGGTGAAAAGCATCCAGAAGTGGCTAATACGTATTCTCTGATAGGTTCTGTGCAGATAGAACAAAAGCAATACGCACACGCCGTGGAGAGCTTCCAGCGATCGATCTTTAGCAATCTATTTGATCAGAGCTTTGAGACCATTTATGATCAACCCAAGCTGGACGGGTTCTTCAGTGGAGATATTCTATTATCTTCTATGCAGTCAAAAGCTCAGGCTTTAGAAGCACTTCATTTTGAAAAATCACTGGCTCCTAAAGACATCAAATGCGCGCTGGAGACTTATCTGTTGTGTGACGATTTGATAAGTCAAATCCGCCAAAGAAGATTAACAGAAGGAGACAAAATACGCATCGGAAAGGTGGCCTCAGAAATCTACGAAAGTGGTATCCGTACGAGTCTTTATTTGGCAAACAAGACCTTCAAAAGAAAATACTATACAGAATTAGCATTCACGTTTTGCGAGCGGAGCAAGTCAGCCGTCTTGCTAGAGGCTATATCTGAAACCAAAGCCAAAAGCTTTGCTGGGATTCCTGATGAGCTACTCGCTCAAGAAGATAGTTTGAAAAATAAGATGAGCTATTTGGAGCAGCAATTGGCAAGCAATAAGGAGGAATCGCGCACCAAACAATTGGAGTCTGAGCTTTTTGAATTGCGACAAGCCTATCGCCTTTTTGTAAATCACCTGGAGCAGGACTATCCAAGCTATTTTAATCTGAAGTACCGTCAGCAAGACATCAGCGTAGCCTCACTTCAGGCCAAACTCAATGATTACACTGCTATTGTTTCCTATTTTATTGGCGAAGAATCCATTTACATTTTCACTATCACGGCAGACAAACTGACAGCTCTGGTGAAGCCAAAAGATGCTGAGCTACTCAAACTTGCCAAAGGCTTTATCAATGGCATCAAATACCATATTCCAAGAGCTTATGAAGCCGCTGCTGAAAAACTCTATGCTCAATTAATTCCAGAGCTTCCGAAGATGGTCCAGTATGTGGTGATCATACCAGATGGATTACTCGGGACTATTCCTTTTGAGGCACTCGCAACAAGAAATGAAGATGGAAATCTTGAATATCTTCTCGAAAAATATGCAATCTCTTACGACTATGCTGGCTCGCTCCTATTGGATAAGCTTGATTTGAAGTCTGGGAACGGACGAGGAATTCTCTTAACTGCCCCTGTTTCATTTGAAAAGAATGAACTCAAAATGGCTACTCTTCCTGGCTCGGCCGATGAAGTACGTGAGATCAAATACCTCTTTATTGGCTCAGAAGACAAGCCCACAATTCGCACCCGAGCTGATGCGTCCGAAACAATGTTTAAATCTGCAGACATCTCCGGCTATAAATACCTCCACCTCGCCACGCATGGTATTGTGCATGAAAGCAAACCCGAATTGTCCCGAATCTTTCTCTCGCCTGATGCCACTGAAGATGGAAGTCTGTACTCAGGAGAAATCTTTGGGCTCAGTATCAATGCGGACTTGGTTGCCCTTTCCGCATGCGAAACAGGCCTAGGTAAAATCGAAAAAGGTGAGGGAATCATCGGCCTCAGCCGTTCCTTAATGTATGCCGGGGCAAAAAACATGATGGTGTCCCTATGGCAAGTATCAGATGCTTCTACTTCCGAACTTATGATAGAGTTTTACCGTCAGCATCTTCATCACTCTACCAACATGAAATTTGCCGATGATCTCCGCAAAGCCAAACTCGGCCTCCTCAAAGGAGATACCTACCAAGACCCCTATTACTGGGCGCCTTTTGTGTTGATTGGTCTTTAATTTCAATTCTCAATCTCCTTCAATAATTTCTTTCCAATCCTGTTGTAATAAAATCATGACTAAACAATTGATCCTAAAAATTAGCATCATTTGTCAATGAACAGAGAAGCATACTTCGACGAAATCACCACCGAGCATCAAGACAAGATCTATCGGATTTGCGCTGCGTATCTCTATGATAAAAGTCTGGTTGAGGATCTCATGCAAGAGGTGCTGATTCACATTTGGAATGCGCTCCCAAACTTTCGTGGAGATTCCCAATTGACTACTTGGGTATATCGCATCACTGTGAACTCAGCTATCACTTTCAATAAGAAAGAAAAGAAACGAAGTGAAACTCTAGTAGGTGATTTGGACGAGCAAACTGCCGACAATCCCCAAATGAGAGAAGAAAAGATCGCACTGGAAACACGAATTGATAAGCTACATGAGGCTATTGGGACGCTCCCAGAGTATGAGCGAATCATTATCGGTTTGGTATTGGAAGACC
>JBLIFO010000209.1:0-4980 GCA_047633875.1 Marinoscillum sp.
CTGCACGGAATGAGATGTATTTGAACACCCCTGCACCAATCAGGTCAAAATGCTTATCTAAATATTCAAATAGGTAATACAGCATCTCTATTTAAGTTGAAAATGGATAGTGAAAAATTGAAAATTATTGGGTTTCATCACTTTACACTTTCCGTTTTCAGTTTTTCAATTGTTTAACATTTCACTCAATATCTCTTTATCGTCAAAGTGACTTCTCACTCCTTTTATCTCTTGATAAGTCTCATGACCTTTTCCAGCCACAAGGATGATATCCATAGGTTCAGCCAGATTGCACGCTGTGCGAATGGCTTCTCGTCTGTCTTGGATGATCATCGTATTTCTTTGCGCCACTTTTGGTATGCCTTTCATCATTTCTTCTAGGATAACCGCAGGATCTTCATCGCGCGGATTATCAGAAGTCAAGATGATTTTATTGCTATACTCTGCCGCTATACGCGCCATTTCTGGTCGCTTGGTTTTGTCTCTATTTCCACCGCAACCAACTACGGTGATCACTTTCTCTTGTCTAGTTCTCAGATTGTCAATGGTTCTGAGCACATTGTCCAAGGCATCTGGTGTATGTGCATAATCCACAATCGCCATTACATTACTTGGATTCATCACCTGCTCAAATCTTCCTCTGGCTCCATTGATTTTCGAAAGGGCTGTTAGCACTTCGCTACGATCTTCCTCAAGCAATACTGCTGTGGCGTAAACTGCCAATATGTTGTAAGCATTGAAGTTACCGATCAGTTTGAACCATGCATTGATACCATCAATGTCCAGCTCCAAACCCTGAAGGGTGTTGTGAAGAATCTTGGCTTTGAAGTCAGCAAGGGTATTGAGCGAGTAGGTATTCTTATCCGCTTTGGTATTTTGAAGCATCACTGCTCCACGCTTGTCATCCACATTGGTAAGTGCGAATGCACCCTTCGGAAGACGATCGAAAAGAATCTTTTTCGCTTTTATGTAAGCATCGAAAGTCTCGTGATAGTCCAGGTGATCGTGACTGATATTTGTGAAAACACCACCAGCAAAAACAAGCCCGCTGGTACGCTCCTGTACCAATGCGTGAGAACTGGCTTCCATAAAGCAGTGGGTACATCCAGCTTTCACCATATCCGCAAGCAATGCATTCAATTGCAAGCTGTCTGGCGTGGTGTACTTCGTGTTTAGGACCGTGTCGTTGATCTTATTCTCCACAGTAGAAAGTAAACCTACTTTGTAACCGAGCTCTTGGAAAAGCTGGAAAAGCAAAGTAGCAGTTGTGGTCTTACCGTTGGTACCTGTGATACCCACTAGTTTGATCTTCTTACTAGGATGGTTGAAAAAATTGGCTGCTACAATACCCATTGCAGCAGCACTATTTTCCACCTGTATATAAGTTATGGTCTCGTTGCGCTTTTCTGGAAGTTGCTCGCACACAATAGCCTCAGCACCAGATGCTATCACCTGACTGATATAATCATGCCCGTCACTTTGTATGCCTTTTATGGCAAAAAACAATGTTCCTTCTTTCACCTTACGGGAATCAAAAGCCAAATCGCTGATATCACGATCTCGTGAGCCATGGATCTCCGTCAAAGAGACTCCGTACAATATGTCCTTCAGCAACTTCATGATTCGAGTTCAAGTTTAATGGTGGCTCCTTTAGAATATTTTGTACCTGGTGAGATAGACTGAGAAGACACTCTGCCTCTTCCGGCTAGAGCCACTTTCAGTCCTGCATTCTCTAGTAGGTAGATAGCATCTCTCAATGTCATCCCTCGTACATCTGGCACTCTGTCAGCTTTAGGCGTATTGTCCTCCCAAAACACAGAATGATTGACAACATCAGTTTTGACCCATGCTGATTCAGAATCTGAATGATTCGAAATACCTAATTCATTTGTAATCATTTGCAGCTCTGACTGCTTACCAGAACGAATCACAGGAAACACTCCTGAATATTGGATTCGATTGTCTTCCAATTCCTTATGAAGATTGGTTTCGAGCGCATAGATTTTATCAGCTATTTCTTTAAAAACCGGAGCAGCTACATCACTACCATAGATCTGATATCCCTTAGGCTCGTCGATCACTACAATACAGCTATACTTAGGCGCATCTGCAGGGAAATATCCAGCGAAAGAAGTGTAATAAGCGTTGGTATATTTACCGTTTTGTACCTTTTTAGCTGTCCCTGTTTTGCCAGCAATCTTGTAGCGGTCGTTCTTAATGTTTTGAGCAGTACCGCGCTCAACCACACCTTCCAGCATGATTTTCACATCTCTCAAAGTGCTTTTAGAGCAGATTTTAGGATTCAGCACTTCGGCTTCATATTTTTCAATATTTCTATTTGCCTTCTTCACCGATTTTACAATCAAAGGCTGAATCATTTTGCCATTATTTGCCACCGCATTGTACAAGGCCAAAGTCTGTAATGGCGTCATTTTCAACTCATAGCCATGCGATATCCATGGAAGAGAAATGCCACTCCAAGTGCTGTCGGTAGGATCTTTGATATATGGGGTGCCCTCGCCTACCATTTGAAAACCAAGCGGCTTATCCAGTCCTATATTTTTTATGTAATCCGTATACTTAGAAGGTTTCGATCCGAAATGCTCCGTGATAAGCTTGGCTGTGCCGATGTTAGAGCTTTTCTCAAATACTTCTTGTACGGTGAGCTTACCATAACCACCCGGCTTGTGGTCACGCATGGTTTCATTGAAAAACTTCATGGCGCCATTGCCAGTATCAACTGAGTCATTGATATCGCTATCTTCAAAAAGCGCAATCATGCTAGCAAGCTTGAATGTAGAACCTGGCTCACGTGCTCCTTGGCTACCTACAGCATAGTTGTATCGCTCATAGTAATCTCCATTGCTATTGCGGCTTAAGTTTGAGATGGCTTTGATCTCGCCTGTTTTCACTTCCATGAGGATCACTGCACCATAGTCAGCCTGATGTTTTCTCAATGCAGCATGCAATGCTGATTCAGTTACATCTTGCAAATCCACATTAAGCGTAGTGTGGATATCATAGCCATCTTTTGGACGCACTTCAGAACCGTCATAAACAGGCTTCCAACCTCCACCTGCCATTCTTTGCTTGAGTACTTCTCCATCTTGTCCGCCAAGTTCTTTGTCGAAGCTATACTCTAGGCCTACTACCCCTCTATTGTCCGAATTGACCGTGCCGATTGTCCGATAGCCCAAATGCGAAAAAGGCAGATACCTAGTTTCCACCTTTTCAAAGATTATACCGCCAGTAAGTCGCCCCTCTCTAAAGATAGGCCACTGCTCTATTTTCTTTTTGTCTTGGTAACCGACCTCCTGTCGGTTGAGGATCAGATAACGTCTCCGATCTTTCCGTGCTTCGCTTATTTTCCGCTTGTACTGGAGCGGCGACATGTCCTTATAAAAACTAGAAAGGAGATAACAGAGCGAATCAATCTGCGAATTATAGAGTTCCTTGCTGGGCAGATAAGGATCAAAAGCTACTTGATAGAAAGGCAAGGAAGTAGCCAAAAGGCTTCCATCATCTGAATAGATACTACCTCTTGTTGCTTTGACTTTCATCACTTGTAGACCCATGGTCTCAGCATATCCCTCCCACTTATCTCCTTCGATATATTGCACAGTGAATATGCGATACACTACCGCTGCGGAAAATAAGAAGACCAAAAGGAATGCAATCCTCACTCTTAGCAATATGTCCTTCTTGATACTCATTCCTTGATGATCACTTTATATGGTGAACCAGAATTTTCAACAAGTCCAAGCGACTTAGCCTTTTTAGCTACTTCGGATTGTTTGCTTTCATATTTAAAGTCTGCTTTGAGTGTAGTGAAATCTGCACGCAGATCTTCTACTTGGATTTCTAATCTTCCGATGGCTCGAATTTTCTTCTCAGCATAATGTCTGCTGCCTATGTAGAGCACACAGAGAAATGAAACATAAAATATTTGAGGAAGGAAACGGATATGAATCACCTCAGTAAGGGATTCGTCTACAGACAAAAACTTCCCTATCGACGTGAAGACATTGCTTCTGTCGGTCTTTTTAGCGGGTATTTTGAATGTATTGGTTGCCATTATTTTTTTGAGTCTATGACCCTTTGTGCTATTCTTAATTTTGCGCTGCGAGCGCGATTATTTCTTTCTAGTTCTTCTTCATCTGCCACTACAGGCTTTCGCGTGATTGGCTCAAATGGTCTGATCAGGTTTCCGAAAAAATCCTGCTCCACTTTTCCTTTCAGGTTGCCTGTGTTAAGAAAATTCTTAACCGGACGATCCTCCAAAGAATGATAGCTCATCACTACCACTCTGCCTCCGGGCTTCACAACTTCGGGCAGTTGCTCGAGAAACTCGCGAAGCGCTCCCATCTCGTCATTCACCTCTATGCGGATAGCCTGAAAAAGCTGTGCAAGGTATTTGTACCCTTTGCCTCTAGGCGCCACCTTCAGTGCAATCTCTTTGAGCTCCTCATTGGTCTCCAAAGACTTCATACCTCTTGCTCTGACTATTGCGGAAGCCAATGTGCGTGCATTCTTGATCTCACCATAGGCGCTGAGAATGTGAATGAGGTCATCTACTTCATAGTCGTTGATGATGTCTCTTGCGCTAAGCTCCTGCGCCTGATCCATCCGCATGTCCAGCGCGCCATCAAAGCGGGTAGAAAACCCACGGCTTCCTTCATCTATCTGATGTGAGGAAACTCCTAAATCTGCCAAAATCCCATCCACTTGCTTGACACCATAAAAGCGTAACTGCCTTTTCAGATGTCTGAAATTGGATGCGATAAATGTGAAAGAACGTTCTTCCCGAAACATTTCGGAATTGGCCTTGGCATCAGCATCCTGATCCAAAGCATAGAGCATACCCCCATCGAGTTTGCTCAAGATTTCTTTTGAATGTCCTCCTCCTCCAAAAGTGACATCTACATAGATCCCATCGGGCTTGATATCAAGTGCATCTATGCACTGACTCAACATTACCGG
>JBLIFO010000210.1:0-4979 GCA_047633875.1 Marinoscillum sp.
TAGAATTATTGAGTAATCTTATTGTCCTTATTTAGCTGCTATGCTTCTTATCCTCTGCAGCAATGGTGGATGTGAGTAATGCACAAATACATAAGCCGGATGAGGTGTCATATTTGAGAGTTGATCGCTACTCAGTTTCTTTAACCCATCTATGAGCGGCTGGCCAGCGTAGGTTTCCCTTGCATATTGGTCTGCTTCAAATTCATTCTTTCGACTCAAAGCATTAGAAAAAAGGCCTATTATCATAGAAATAGGAGAGTAGAGTATCCCAAATGCCAGAATGTTCAAATGTAGAGCTGTCATGTCTCCACCCATCGCCCAGCTAACTTCCGTATTGAAGACCATCAATGAAAGTACATAAAGGGTGAGCCCTATTGATAATATGCTGATTACAGTTCCCAAAATGATATGCTTTTTCTTGAAGTGTCCCACTTCATGGGCAAATACCGCCGTAAGCTCCTCCACCGTATGATTTTCGATTAACGTGTCAAAGAGCACCACTTTTTTCTTTTTACCGAGACCAGAGAAAAAGGCATTGCCTTTACTAGATCTTTTGGAGCCATCCATCACGAAGATGTTGGTCAATGGAAAAGTCACTTTTTGCGCGTAAGCGGTGATAGATGACTTCAATTCTCCATCCTCCAAAGGGGTGAGCTTATTGAAAAGTGGGAGTAACAATGAGGTGTAAAACATATTAAGAAAGAGGATCACAACGGAGATGATGACCCAGAAATAAATCCAAAACCCACTTCCCATTGCCATTACGAGATAGATTAGCACAGCAAGCAGTATTCCGCCAATGAGTATTGTCAGCAGATATCCCTTGAGCTTGTCCATCCAGAAAAGCTTTCTGGTCATCTTATTGAAACCGTATTTTTCCTCAATTACGAAAGTTTTGTAATAGCTGAATGGCGTGGAGATAAAATCAGAAATGATAAAAAGTACCCCAAAGAAGAGTAAGGTGGTGATTGGCTCAAATGGAGAGAATCCTCTCAGCAATTTGTCAAGCATTCCAAACCACCCGAAAGCGATGGCACAAAAGGTCAAAACAAAACTAAGTGTAGCAGATAATGTCCCAAACTGATCCGACTCTGCATTGTAGGCTTGGGACTTGGCGTATTTTTCCTCATCGTAGATGCCAGCCAACTCACTCGGCAGTGGTTTTTTTGCCGATTTGGAATTAAGGTAGCTCAGTATGCGCTCTAGAAAGAAGTCAAAGCTTACCAAGCCCAGCAAGATGTAGAAGATAATGGATTCTGTCATGGTGCAATGTTAGCTTAATCCGAATAGTTTATGAATCTTGGGTAACATAGGTTAGACCGAAAAAGTGAGGTTGTATGAATTAATGTTAAATACAGTATTGGATTTACTTTATCATGTTATAATTAGAATCCAATTTTATTATGATATTTCCAAGAAACAGATAAGCCTGTTGAAAATACCTAAAAAGTGGTATATAAAAATCAGCAGGCCCTCGTTAACTTTATTCTTAGAAGATTGAAGCCTTCTAAATCGCAACTAAACAAAAACAACGATGAAGAAATTATTGAATTTATTTTTAGCCGTATTGATAATTGGCTCTCTGGCAAATTGTGGTACTGACGAGAAGCCCGGAGATGATGGTCTCGTAATTGATGAAAATGCTCCTCAAACACCTGAAGAAAACAAAGAAAAACTTCAAGATATAGGAGTTGACTTTGTAAGTGAAATGTCATTATTGCAAAAAACAGCTTCTTCTCAAACATTGATTTCGTTTGGTCTCTTACTGGATGAGGCTGAGCCAAATATCGATGGCAGAGTTGTTAAGGGAATTGATGAAGTAGAGCGCATCACTAAATCACTACACGCGGTAGCATATAGAGTGATAAGTCTATCGGACTTTGCCGGATTGTCATCAACTGTAGCTCAGGAGGACCCTGAGACACTTCAAGACCTTTGGGATGATTACAAAGGTGAGTTTGCCTGGAATGCTAGCACCCAAGAATGGGACTATACCAAAGGTGGAGCTGTTGTTAAATTTTCTTTCCCATCGTCTGATGATGAGACGACCAACAATGCTGCTTTGACAATCAGAAATTATGAAGGGATTACTATAGCAGGTAATCCTTTGGATGAATCTGAAGAATATGTAGGTGATTTGCCTAAGAAATTGACAATGGATCTGATGATAGATGGTATCAAAGAGATGGAGTATTCTTTTGATATTAACTATACGAGTGATGGAGAGCCTGAAAAAGTCCTTACAGCCCTTTTTATGAATCCATTTACTTTGGCTATTTCCTTGACCAATAATGATGTGAAAGTGGCTAACTCTTTCACTTTCAAGAATGCAGAGAAAACACTCATTGCCGTAGCTGCTGAGGCGAATGGTAACTTCGATGAAGAGGTAATAGATCAAGTAGACGAATCAGAGGATCCTACAGATGTAGTTAAAACTGCATCGGCTTCTGTGACGCTTTTGGACGTTAAATTCACGGCAAGTCTGGACTTGGAAAAGCTCTATAATGAGGTGGGTGATTTAGATACCTACTATGACAGTTATTCCGAAGGTTCAAAACCGGATTTGGAAGGTAATGCTGATAAAATGGAGGTGTCGCTTAATAAGTATGCACCTCTGACAGTTAGTTATGTGAGTTCTAATTCTTTGGCCGCCTCTGCCGAATGGTACACTTTCGTAGAATCATATCAGGATGGTTCTTATAGCGAAGAGTATATTGAACTAGGAGCAAGAATGGTCTTTGCAGATGGTAGCAAAGTGGATATCGAAGACTACTTTGAGTCTGGCTTCTCAGAGTTAGAAGGAGTGTTGAATGATTTGATTGATGCTCTTGGTAATGATATAGGTGAGGAAATTGAACATATTAATTTCGATTAATCAGAAGATCAATTCTATTGAAATAGAAATGCCGCACTTGTAAGTGCGGCATTTTTTATTTTACAATGAAATAGCTTCTACTAACTCCATATCCCGCCCATACTCCCAAAGCTGGTGCTGTACCGGATATATTGGACAAGATAGGATTCCCAGCAGATCCAAACGGATTCCCAGTCAAATACTGCTCTCGCTCTAGCGTTCTCCAAAAGTTAAAAGATTGTTCGTCTATTGTACAAAATTTAATAGAAATGGAGTCTCCTTTCGAGAAGTACAAGTCATCTGTGACTTCCGTAAATGTCTCCGAACCTTTCAATACAAAAAATTCGATATCATTTCTATCAAAGAAACTATCGCCCACCACAGATTGGTAGATAGGCACGAAACGTGACTGCTTATTCTCGATTTTGGTGAAAGTTCTATAGTAATCTGTAGTGAGCGGATCATCTTCAAATGCGATCCACAACCGACCTAATGAGTCCGAATCCTCTAGATACTCAAACCATACACTATCCAAATCGAGCGGCTTAGGGATGATGGTACTGGCGCTATAAACTTCTCCTTTGCTGGTCACTTCTAAAGTATATGTCTTACCAACTTCACCTCTCAGTTTTGTTGCTCGGTAAAAGAATGGGGGATAGACCTCAGTATTGCGAAACAGGGTAAGTACTTCCTCTTGTTCTCCATCAGATATGGCTACTTTGGCCGTAGGTACTATGATGTCAATGAGGGAAGCAGAATCCACGGGATCATAATAGCCACTGCTGAGCGTGAGATATACGACAGGATATCCGCCAAGCTCTATGGACCCATCTATTACTAGCTTTGGTTGATAGTCAGGTAAATCAACTTCAAACTCATTAGAGCAGCCATATAAAAAGCCCGCAATCGCTAGTATGAAAGACCAACTTTTAGAAATTGAACTCATAAGCTATAGAAGGAAGAATTGGGAAAAGAGCAACTTTTTTAAGATCAATGTCCAGCCGGTATTCATTCACATTGCCTTGGACATCAAAGTATACATAGTATGGGTTGTTTCGATTGTAGGTATTATAAACTGAAAATACCCATGTGCTTTTTGGATGCTTTCTTGGAACCAGAGATGCTGCTAAATCTATGCGGTGATACAATGGCATTCGGAAGCTGTTTCGCTCACCATACTCGCTGATCACATTTCCACCTATGATATACTTGGCAATTGGCAAAGTGAGTGCATTACCTGTTGCTAATTTGAATACCGAAGAGAACGTCCACGATCCACTTTTATGACTGGCGAGTATATTGAGATCGTGGGTGCGGTCATATTTTGAATTAAAGTATTTGCCGTTATTGATCGCTGAAAAGGTGCGCTCGGTTTTGCTTAGCGTATAGCTTATTTGAATTTGATTGGCACCCTGTTCTTTTTGCAAAAACACCTCTAACCCACGTGATCTTCCTTTTCCAAAAATGAAAGTATCATCGTAATTATATCCTTGATTGTAGCCAAAAGCCAACCCATTGATATATTCCATTTGGTTACTCAGCAATTTGTAAAAGGCATTTACCGAAAACTGGAAATCATCATCTCCTCCAAACTGGAAATACCCCAAAGTAAACTGATGGGCTCCTTGAGGTTTAACTTTTTCTGAGCTTGGCACCCACACATCTGTGGGTAAGGATACAGAGGATAATGGACTCAGATGGATGTATTGGAAGGTGCGGTCATAAGAAAATCTGATTGATTGAAAAGTGCTAATGAGATGGTTGATCCTCAATCTTGGTTCGAGATTGAAGTAATTCTGAGCCACTTCTCCTCTTCCATAATTAATCGTGTCAGTCACAATAAAATTATCTGTACTTCTATACCGTTGGAAAGGCCCAAATTGCTGATAAGTGCTTATACGGAGACCAATACCCAGTTTCCATTTATTGTTAATTGAAACTTCATCATCAAGAAATAGTGCACTTTCGAGTGAAGGAATATCTTGACTCTCCGTTAATTCAGTTGATCGATCATCAGAAGAAAGGTTGATAGAGTTTGGCTGTATAGATCGCCAGTTGCTATGCACTCCAAAAGTGATCTCATGCTGATTAAATATGGCATAATTTTTACTCCCTATGGACATGT
>JBLIFO010000211.1:0-4898 GCA_047633875.1 Marinoscillum sp.
AGATGATGCGTTTGGAATCCCTACACCTGTCAGTAAGGAGGCCATTACCCTTGATCGGGTAGATGCTGTTTTGATTCCCTTGCTTGCAGCTGATAAAAAAGGAAACAGAGTGGGCTATGGCAAAGGGTACTATGATAGATTACTCCTTGAAATGCCTGAAAAAGCTAAAAAAATCGGCGTATCGCTAAGTCCTTCCTTTGACCTTTTTAGTTTTGTGGAGCCCCAAGATGTCCCGTTGGACTTTCTGATTACTCCTTTCGAATTAATAATTTGCAATCATGCCTAAGCAGACAGATATTTTCATAATTGGTGCCGGTCCTATCGGCTTGGCTTGTGGTATTGCTGCGCAAAACGCAGGGATGGATCACATCATAGCGGACAAGGGCTGTCTGGTAAACTCGCTTTACCACTACCCTCAAAACATGAGTTTTTTCTCTACTTCTGACCGTTTGGAGATCGGGGGAATCCCATTTATTTCATACAATCCTAAGCCCACCAGAAGTGAAGCGCTTGAGTATTATCGCAGAGTCACAATGTCTCGAAAACTCAATACCAGACTGTATGAGGAGGTTAATTCAATAGAAAAGAAGGATGGTGTATTTCATATTAGCACTTCCAAAGATCAGTACATAGCAAAAGCAGTCGTAGTGGCAACCGGTTTTTATGACTTGCCTTATTTGCTGAATGTGCCTGGTGAGGAATTAGACAAGGTGAAGCATTATTATAGCGAGGCACATCCCTATTTTGATATGAAAGTAGTCGTGGTGGGTGCTGCCAATTCATCTGTAGATGTGGCGCTTGAACTTTACCGCAAAGGTGCCAAAGAAGTTACCATGATTGTTCGAGAAAGCGAGATCAATCCACGTGTGAAATATTGGGTGCGCCCTGATATTGAGAATAGAATCAAGGAAAATTCTATCAAAGCATACTTCAACTCGAATATCACAGAGATTCTCCCCAACTCAGTAAAGGCTAGCACTCCTAATGGTGATATTGAGCTAGAAAATGATTTCGTTTTGGCCATGACAGGCTACCAGCCAGACTTCACTTTTCTAAAATCGATCAGTGTAGAAATAGGCAGTGATGATTTCAAAACACCGAAGTACAATCCTGAAACTATGGAAACCAATGTAGAGGGAATCTATCTTGCTGGTGTTATATGTGGAGGTCTGAAAACCAATATTTGGTTCATAGAAAACTCACGGGTTCACGCAGACATGATCTTGAAGCATTTGCAACGGAACAGCTGATTTAAAATGATATTTTCTTCGTTATCAACTTTTTGTTACCATTCATCACAGGTATATCACAAGAATATTCAAAAAGTTCAACCTCTTTTATAAGACGCACGTAAGCATCAAGGTTAAAAATCACATCATGTTGAAAAAAATTTACATCCTGCTGCTGTTATCGGCAGGAGCACTAGTTACGCAGGCACAAGAGAAATTCACAATTAGTGGGTATGTCAAAGATGCTAGCGACGGAGAAACCCTCATCGGCGCGACTGTCTTGCTGACCGAATTAGCCAGTGGTAATGTTACCAACTTCTATGGCTTTTACTCGATCACAGTGCCGCTTGGTAATTATACTGTGAGCTATAGATATATCGGTTATCAGACGATAGATCGTCAAGTTAACCTTACGGAAAATGTACGTTTGGATATTGAATTACCTCCCAGTGAGCGACAGTTAGAGGCTGTTGTAGTATCTGCTAAAGCAGAGGATGCGAATGTTTCCAATATAGAAATGAGTACGGCAGAGCTTGACATAGCTCAGATTCAAAAGATACCAGCTTTTCTTGGTGAAGTGGATGTGGTGAAGAGTTTGCAGCTACTTCCTGGGGTAACTACAGTGGGTGAAGGTGCTTCAGGATTCAATGTGCGAGGAGGCAGCGTAGGTCAAAACCTCATACTTCTTGATGAGGCACCTGTTTACAATTCCTCACATATGTTTGGTTTCTTCTCCGTTTTCAATCCAGATGCTGTGAAAGACGTGAAGCTCTACAAAGGCGGGATTCCGGCACAGTACGGCGGCAGATTGGCTTCTATCCTAGATGTGCGAATGAAAGAAGGCAACATCAAAAAGTATGAATTGAATGGAGGGATAGGCACCATTTTCAGCCGATTCGCGGTGGAAGGACCACTGGTGAAGGAGAAATCATCATTCATTTTGGCAGGTAGGAGATCTTATATCGATGTGTTGGCACAGCCCTTCCTAAAACAAAATGATTTGGAAGATGTTGGACTTTGGTTTTATGACCTAACATTCAAAAGCAACTATTACATTTCTGACAAAGACCGTATCTATTTATCAGGCTATATGGGTAGGGATGTTTTCAACTTTGATGCGCAGCAGGGATTTGATTGGGGAAACAAGACCGCTACACTCCGCTGGAACCATCTTTTCAATGATCGGATTTTCTCGAATACCACACTTTTCGTGAGTGACTATGACTATTCTTTTCAAGTTGGCGAGACCAGAGAGGATTTGTTTAGCTGGAAGTCCCGAATCTTCACGTATAATTTCAAAGAGCAATTCACCTATTTCGTCAATACTAACAATGAGCTCTCGTTCGGAGCAGAAGCGATTCTTTATCGTTTCAAACCTGCCGAAGTGCTAGGTGTGAGTGTAGGTGAGGAGAGTGATTTCAGTTTAGATGAACGCAAAAGCTTTGAATCTGCGATATACGTTGGCAATCAGCAGAAAGTGAATGAGCGTTTAACACTACAATACGGCTTAAGACTTTCAAATTTTCAATACTTAGGTGAAGGCTCGATTTATAATTTCGGTGAGGTGGAAGCTGGTGAGCGAAAACCAGTGACTGGCATTACTACAGCAGACAATTGGGAAGCTATCCAGACCTACACCAATCTTGAGCCGCGGTTTTCTTTCAAGTACACCTTGACACCTACTACCTCTATAAAGGGTAGCTACAATCGTATGTCTCAATATCTGCATCTAGTATCCAATACAGCTGCCTCTTTGCCTACCGATGTTTGGAATCCTAGTTCGAATAATATCCGCCCGCAACTTGCAGATCAGGTAGCGTTGGGACTCTTTAAGAATTTTTTTAACAACAAGCTGGAAGCATCGGCAGAGGTCTATTATAAGGAAATGCAAAACCAAGTTGATTATATAGATGGGGCAGATTTGCTCATCAATGAGTTTATAGAAGGTGATCTATTAGCTGGTGAAGGGCGTGCTTATGGTTTAGAATTTTTCTTGAAGAAAAACACAGGTAAGGTCAATGGATGGGTGAGCTACACGCTCTCCAAATCTGAGCTTCAGATCGATGGTATTAACAACGGAAACTGGTATCCTACAAGATTTGATCAACGCCACAATGTGAAAGTCACGGCAAATTATGATATGAGTGAGCGTTGGTCTTTTTCTACCAACTTCACTTATATCACGGGTACGCCTTATACGCTGCCTACGCAGCGATATGAAGTACAGGGGTACACGATTCCTATAGTGAACGGACGAAACAATGGCCGCATACCTGACTATCATAGATTAGACCTAGCAGCTACTTGGCAGATGAAAAAAATCAAGAAAGATGGCTCAGCTAAAAAACTCCAAGACTTTTGGGTTTTCACTGTTTACAATGCCTATTCTCGAAGAAACCCTTTCTCAATTTATTTTGCACAGTCCGACGATTTTAGTCTAGCAGGCCAGCCAATTACACAATCTAGGCAAGTGGCCATTCTCGGCAGTTTTGTACCTGCGGTTTCTTACAACTTTAAATTTTAAGCGAGATGAACAAGATATTTTATTTACTGATCGCAATTTCGATTTTGTCTGCTTGTGATGACGAGGTAAACATCCCTTTGGCGGATACTGATCCTTACCTTAATGTAGACGCATGGCTAACCAATACGCCAGATACCCAGCGCATCATCCTTAACTATACGCGTTCATATTTTGACAATGGTGCGCCTACTCCTGTACTAAATGCGAACGTAGTAGTGAGTGAGTTGCAGGGTGATAACCTTGTCAACCCACTGGTATTTACGGATGTGGATAATAATGGCATATATGAGTGGGTGCCACCAGCAGGGCAATCATTTGGCACCATTGGAACTACCTATATACTTACCATCGAGGCACTGGGAACTACCTATAATTCATTTTCTACCATGCCAGATGTCCCAGTCATCGATAGCATCACTTTTGAATACAATAAGAAAGATGCGTTCATTGATGAGGACTGGTACTATGGAGAGTTCTGGTCGCGTGATCTAGATGGACCAGGAAATACCTACTGGATCAAAGCATTTAAAAATGGTGATTTTTTGAGGAATCCGGAAGATATTAGTGTTGCTTATGATGCCGGTTTTTCTGCCGGTGGGGCTGTTGATAGTTTGATTTTTATTCAACCGATTCGCACCTCTATCAATTCATTTGGCAATACCGAGGAATTTGTGTCACCCTATACTTTTGGTGATACATGCCGCGTGGAACTTCACGGTATTTCCAATGAAGCTTGGTTTTTTCTCATCAGAGTAGCAGATGAAACGGTACGCAATCCAGGCTTTGCGCAATTGTTTGCCAATCCCTTAGCCAATTCACCTACCAACATTTACCCTATTGATGAGACAGTCCCTGTGGTTGGTTTTTTCAGTGTGGCGTCTGTTTCTTCTTTAGAGGTAGTCATGTCTGATAGTACTGTCGTGGATTTAGTTCCTGACTGATGCGGTCTGTAATCCGTCTCTATACCAACGCGTTTGGCGGATTGTCTCCATCTGCTTGGATGCTCGCTGTGGTCATTTTGATCAATCGTAGTGGGACAATGGTCATCCCATTTCTCAGTGTGTATTTGATAAGCGCTTTGGATTTCACTTTGATCCAGGCAGGCTGGATCATGACCGCATTTGGTGTTGGGGCGATCGGTGGAT
>JBLIFO010000212.1:0-4882 GCA_047633875.1 Marinoscillum sp.
TCTTGATTATTACGACAAGTACATCGGTAAAAATAGATGGGCTTTTAGCAATATCTCTTCCTTAAGTATCGGACAAGGTGAGTTACTAGTCACACCAATTCAAATGGCCAATCTGGGTGCAATCCTAGCCAATCGAGGCTATTACTTTACACCTCATATTCTAAAAGAAATAGAAGGTGAACCACCTTTGACTTATCCGCGCAATCGTCTCAGCATAGATGAGAATTATTTTGATCTAGTGGTAGAAGGCATGGAGCAGGTAATAAAAATGGGTTCTGGAAGGAGAGCCTATATACCTGATTTGGCAATATGTGGGAAAACAAGTACAGTAGAAAACCCACACGGAATGGATCACTCAGGGTTTATGGGTTTTGCTCCGATGGATAACCCTAAAATTGCTATTGCAGTGTATGTCGAAAACGCTGGATGGGGAGGAAGAGCTGCAGGAAGTACCGCTAGTTTGGTCATAGAAAAATATATAAAAGGCGAAATCACCCGACCATGGGTGGAGGAATTTGTACTGCAAGGTGACTTCCTAGATGCTAAGCAGAAGAAAACGGTTGAAGAAATGGAAGCTTTAAAAGCAAAAATGCAATGAGAAGCGACGGACTCGTAAGCAAAATCGACTGGCTGGTAATTTTCATCTACCTCATCATGGTATTTTCAGGATGGCTTAACATATATGCTGCCGATTATGACCCAGACCTTAGTCAAGGCATATTCGACTTTTCGCGTAGTAGCGGAAAACAATTAATTTGGATCATCACTTCCATGATGTTGATTGCTCTGATCATGCTCCTAGATTTTAGGTTTTATGATTCATTCGCATATATAATCTACGGTATTCTTATCTTATTGCTCATATTCGTTTTGATATTTGGACAAGAGGTAGCTGGATCAAAGTCTTGGTTTGAACTTGGTCCATTCAAATTTCAACCTTCCGAATTCACCAAATTTGCGGCGGCTTTAGGTCTAGCAAAATACCTTAGTTTTGGTACCAAAAAATCCAATTCTCTAAAGGTCCAGATCGGAGGAGTACTTTTATTTTTCGTGCCAATGGTGTTGATCGTACTCCAGGGAGACCTAGGAAGTGCGATGGTCTTTGGTAGCTTGGTAATTGTGATGTTTAGGGAAGGCATGCACCCAGTAATTTTAATAGTAGGGTTTGGTATGATTATCATCTTCCTACTTACACTCGTGGTAAGTCAGACAATCTTACTAATAGGGACATTTTTATTAACCCTACTCATGATTGGGATGGTGGTTAAATCACCACCTAAGATTATTGCAGTAGTAGTGGCCGGATTATTAACAGGGGGATTCATCACTAGTGTGGACCTTATTGTGACTCAGGTATTGAAGCCTCACCAGCAACAGCGCGTCATGCAATTACTCAACCCTAACAGAGATCCTTTGGGAGCTGGGTGGCAAGTGACCCAATCCAAAATAGCAATTGGCTCTGGCGGATTGACAGGTAAAGGATATCTAGAAGGCACTCAGACCAAATTTAACTTCGTGCCTGACCAGACTACTGATAATATCTTTTGTACGGTTGGTGAGGAACAAGGCTGGATTGGTAGTTTCTTACTTCTGGCTGCCTTTAGCACCTTACTTTTACGTCTTATATTCTTGGCTGAGCGCCAAAAAAACTCATTTGCTAGAATTTACGGATATGGGGTAGTATCCATTTTATTCTTTCATTTCGCCTTCAATATTGCGATGACTATCGGCCTATTTCCTGTAATTGGGATACCACTGCCTTTCTTTAGCTATGGAGGTTCTTCACTTTGGGCATTTACAATTCTCCTATTCTCATTTTTGAAGCTAGATGCTCATAGGATGCAAGTACTCCAGAGATTGTAGACTTATCTAAATTTTCTAAAAATCACTTTCAGGAGTTCTTTCACTTCGTCGCTATTCATGTCCCAGGCTCGTTCTTTGGCATAGTTCTGAACAAGCAATTCTACTGCCTCATCAAAAGAACCACATTTCTCTATATGTTCTATAGCCTTCACGAAAGCTTCTCGATCACCTTCAAATAACTCTTTGGCAAACATATATCTATGATTCACTGATATAGCATCCATAACAGATTCTACTTTTTTATTTTCCAGCTTAGTAGCCAATGTATCCTCTTCTTTTTTGGAAAATTTATCATTAATGGTCGTACTATCCTCTGCAAATTTCTCATTCACGGTTTCTTCTATCTCTTCCTCACTATCGTCCCCACCAACGACTTCTTCCCCGTCATCTTCATTATCCTCCTCTTCATCATTCAGATCAATTGCATCTTCAGGAAGATCTTCCTCTATTGTTTCTTCGTCAGGAGTCTCTTCAATATCTAAATCATCTTCAATATCCTCATGTTCTAGCTCTACTTCTTTTTCTTCAGTTTCATCATCGACCTCTTCAGTTTCATCACTGATCTCTACTTCGGCTTCATCCTCATATGGTTCTGACTCCTCGAATACTTCTTCAATTGACAATTCTGATTCATCAGTTTCCAATATTTCTTCAACTAGATCTCCGTCTTCAAGACCTTTATCATCTTCTTCAAATTCTTCTTCAAATAATTCCTGCAAGGAAATAGGTAATACCTTCGAAAACTTCAATAACTCAGCTTGAGTAACCCCCTCAACATCCATTTCCTCATTTAAATCCTCAGTAGCCTCTAGAAAATCATCAAGTGTTGCGCTCTCATTGTTCTCAAAGAATTCCTTGAGTTCAGTTTTATATATTTTAAAATAACGAAGTATAGGAGTCGTAATCTTGTCACTAATGACTGGTACATCCAGCATCTCAAACTCCATGGATAGATAACCTGCCGGATCAGTGATGAAAAGTAAAGCTTCAACCAACGCACCTTCTAGCATAGGCTTGAAATCCTCCTCTTTGACCTCAATGTGTTGCGAAAGTGTATTCATAAACTGAACCATAGCCTTTCTTACCTCACCATTCTTATAATCGAAAAATGGGCTTTCCAAGCGCTTCATTTCATCTTGCCACTTTCTAAAAAGAGACTTTAAGATGAAGAAATTAACCTGAGCCGATGGGGTGATCCCTAGGATTTGCTTCCCCGAAATTGTCTGGTTAGATTCAAAAAATTGGTTACAAGCTATAGCAGAAAACTCTTCACTGTATTCCTTAATAAACTCATCATTTAGTTTCCTTTGCATAAGAACGAAAGATTGGAATGCCGAAAGTCACAATAAAAAACCTTTATAGTAAAACTATTCATTGCAACAGTAAAACGGAAAAACTTCTTGATATTTTGCTGGGCGAAACAGATTGGATGCACGCCTGTGGCAAAAAAGGAAGATGCACCACTTGTGCAGTGAAGGTACTGGAAAATTGGGAGTCGTTGGGCGCTTATAGTGAAGCGGAAAATAGATTTATTAATTTGGGTAAATTACCTCAAGATCAACGTTTAGCCTGTCAGGTCACACTTACGGCAGATGTGGTCATAGAAACCCCTGATGCTAGCAAACTTCCACACCTTCAATATTCTTAATAATGTTTGTAGAACCAAATATCGGAAAACACGCCATAGGCAAAACCGGCTGGGTAGAGGTAGTTTGTGGTTCTATGTTTTCTGGGAAGACGGAAGAACTCATCCGGAGACTCAATAGGGCGTTGATCGCACAACAAAAAGTGGAAATTTTCAAGCCCGTAGTAGACAAGCGCTATTCCAAGCAAAAGGTGGTTTCTCACAATGAAAATGCAATTATGTCTACGCCAGTAAACTTTGCAAATGACATACTGCTAAGGGCAGGGCATTGTGACGTGGTGGGTGTAGATGAAGCCCAATTCTTTGATGATCAGATTATTAATGTTTGCAATGAATTGGCGAATCAAGGAAAAAGAGTGATTGTAGCAGGGCTAGATATGGATTTTCTCGGCAACCCATTCTCACCTATGGATCGACTAATGGCTACTGCAGAGTACATCACTAAAGTCCATGCGATCTGTATGAATTGCGGAAATATCGCTTCTTATTCTTACAGAAGGACTAAATCCAAACAAACCGTCGTTCTAGGAGAAAAAGATATATATGAGGCGTTGTGCAGAAAGTGCTTTTATGAAAGAATGGACTAAGAGTCTTTTCAGACTCATTCTCGTATTTACGCTGGGCACTATACAAGCTCAAAACATACCAATGGAAAGCTGGCGTACACACTTCAGCTATCGTGAAGTGAAAGCCATGACACAAGGCAACGGAAAAATCTTCATTGCCTGCACAAATGGATTGTTTTATGTTACCCAAAGTGACGGAGCTATCAATACCCTTACAAAAACAGATGGATTGTCAGATGCGGGCATCAGTGCGCTTCATTATGATGAAGAAAGTAAGTCTTTGATCATCGGTTATGAATCAGGGCTAATTGACATTCATCAATCCGGAAAAGTAAAAACCATTCGCGATTTGATAAATACTGCACTCATTGGAAGCAAGCGTGTGAATCATATAACTTCCTATGAAAATCGGGCTTACCTCAGCACTAGTTTTGGAATCATCGTGGTGTCTCTCATCAGAAATGAAATCACAGATAATTATCGGTCTATTGGGATGGAAGGCAAAGATGTTACGGTAAAAGAAACAGCCATATTCAACAATCACCTCTTTGCAGTCACATCAGAGGGTGTTCAAAGAGGAAGTCTGATTGAAAATCTGCTTGATTTTAATAACTGGATACAAGTTAACAACGTAGAAAATGTGCGAAAACTGACAGCTGGTGATAAACTTTATGCTGTGCTAAATGACACTTCAGCCATTAGCATTCTGGATAATGGTTTCGAAAATATCATCTTGGGAAACAATGAAGAAATTATTGGTCTCGTTTATGAAAATGATTTGAAGCTGCTTTTCTCAGACAGAATTACA
>JBLIFO010000213.1:0-4806 GCA_047633875.1 Marinoscillum sp.
GTCCAGCTAATACCGCCTGCTTCACCGCCTCATTGGAAGTGAGCTCCATACGCTTAGATACGGTCAGGTTATGTGACGAAATGAACTTCTCCATAGTCTGGCGAGTACCAGAACCAGGCTCACGAAAGATAAGTGGAAGATCTTTGAAAATATCAGCCACTGTGGCTTTCTTATTAAAATTGGGAATCTTACTACCCACCAGATGAAGTCTGTTTTGGAGTAGGTCAAGACGATCAACATTTAGTCCATCTGGAATCACAGAAACGAGTGAAAAGTCCACCTCATTCTGCGCTAAAGTTTCCAAAACCGTACTCTTATTAGTCACGTCCATGATCAGCTCTATTCCTTTATGTTCATTTAGAAAATCTGCTAGAAAAAATGGCATCACATACTTGCCCGTAGAGACAATAGAGAGTTTCAGCCTACCAGATAGCTGCCCTTTGAATGCTAAAGTTTTAAACTTGATAGCATCCACTTGATTGAGAATGTTCTCAGCTGCCTCGGCGATCTCTTTACCGAAATCTGTCACATAAACTTTCCTGCTAATCACCTCTATCAACGGAATATCGAATTGATCTTGAAAATTTTTGAGCTGGATAGATACAGCTGGCTGAGTTAAATGTAAGGCTTCAGATGCTTTGGTAACACTCTGATATTGAGTCACTTTAAGGAATATCTGGAGTTGATTGAGCGTATAGTTCATTATATATATTAATGTATTGGATAATAAATATAAATAAAAATATATGAATTAATCAAAGCACATTTACATTGCAATCAAACCTTAAAAGCATGAAAAATCTTACAGACAATCTAACATCAGGTGAAGAAAATATCACTAAAACCACTGAGGTTCATGAGTACACACTTATTGATGGTGATTTCGACTTAAAAGAGTCGAGAGAGATTCTAATAAATCTTCTCAATTCTAAGATCAAATTTCACAATCAACGAATATTTGGACTGACCGTGAGAAGTGGAGACAAAGATAATAAATCAGAAAAGCGAATATTAGAGCTTTCTCAAACCATGAGCAATCTGAAGGCGATGCTTGACTCATTGGAAAGTGATTCTGAGCTACGAATTGACGCGAATATCAAAGTGAGTATTAAGTAGGTAGAACAACTGCGACTAGCGGCTAGCTTCCTTCTGAAGCAAGCCAGCTACTCCTACTTTTTGCAACGATTATTTCAAATAATTACCATCTAAATAATACAATTTTTCACTACGATTAAAAATGACGCAGATTTCTACAGATAATTTCCTTACAATGATCACAATGATTGGTGTAGTGGCTTTTACTCTTACAGCATTGATCTCCTGGTTTCAGCCAGGCATGAGACCCACACTCGTAAAAAGGATCAGTATAGCCTCCGCAGCAATCAGCATTCCTATTGCGATCCTCGGAGGCTTTTTTGTGTTCGCTAATGGGCCATTGCAAAGCAGCACCTTCGGATTTGCTGGCTTAGGATTCAGTCTTCGACTGGATAGTGTAAGTATGATTATCCTCACCATGATCGCCCTGCTCGGCTTCATCGTAGTAAAGTTCAGCCTCAACTACCTAGATGGTGACGCTAGACAAGGTGCGTTCTTAGGGAGAATAGCTGCAGCTATCGCTTCTGTACAATTGCTTGTTCTTGCTGGCAACCTAGGTTTGATCCTAGCGGCATGGGTACTTACAAGTATCTCCCTACACCGTCTCTTACTTTTCTATCCAGACAGACCAGGTGCTATCATCGTAGCAAGAAAAAAATTCATCGTCGCTAGATTGAGCGATGCTTGTCTTGCTCTTGCTGTAGTGATGCTCTACCAGCAATTTGGAACAGGTGACCTTACAATCATCTTTGAGGCAATCAAGCAAAACACCGTAGCTGGGAGTCCATTCATGGGAATAGAGACTGCCGCCATATTCATAGCTCTTGCAGCGGTTTTCAAATCTGCCCTCTTCCCTACTCATGGCTGGCTAGTAGAAGTAATGGAAACTCCTACGCCTGTGTCCGCATTACTTCATGCTGGATTACTAAATGCTGGTCCGTTTTTGATCATGAGACTGGCCTTTATCATGGAAGTGAGTAGCTACGCCACCTATATTTTGGTCATCCTCGGAGCCTTCACCGCTCTATTTGCATCCGTAGTATATCTCACACAGACGAGCATTAAGACTGCTTTGAGCTACTCAAGTATTGCCCACATGGGATTCAGCTTGATGATGTGCGGTCTTGGCCTCTACCCAGCAGCCATACTTCACCTTGTAGCGCATTCCTTTTACAAAGCACACTCCTTCCTGTCCTCTGGAAGTGTGATCGATCTGATAAAAATTGGCCGACTAGGTGCACCTGAGAGAATAGGAAGCCCACTGCGAATCCTTGTGGCAATAGCCCTTTCAATTGGCGTATTCATCGGAAGTTCTATGATCGTAGGTGTTGATCCAAAAGGCGAATTTTCGCTCCTCATCATTGGTACAATACTCACGCTCGGGATATCAAGGATTTTCGTAAATGCCTTGGATTCAAAAGTCAATCTGAAATTGATCGGCCAAGCGCTCCTCATGGTCATGGGAATTAGCACCGTATTTTTCTTGCTAGAAACTGGTGCTCACTACTTGGTAGCCACAGCAGTCCCGGCGACTATGCCTTCAAGCTTAGTTGAAATCGTCCTGATCAGCATCGTCTTCTTCGCCTTCCTAGTGACGGTGATCGTGCAAATGCTGGCTCCTTTCATTACCAAAAAACCAGCGCACATTGCCTTGGCCATTCACTTGAAAAACGGACTATATGCCAATGCGATTTTTGACAGAATCATTGGATCATGGAGCAATGAAGTCTCTCCTGCGCCTTTGACGGAAAACCAGACCGTGGAGCTGGAGACCTATCCACAGACGGCTCAAGCATAATTTTATAAATGAAACTAACGCTTAAAAAAGACCATCCGCTTCCATTAAACCAAAAGAAAATGAAAAGCCAATTAGACCAAGTAAAGTCACCAAATCAGCTTTCAGAGACCATCCAAAAGGTCTGTAGTAAAATAGCACCAGTGTGGCCACTCCAGAGTTTTGTTGCGGTGAACCCTTATCTCGGGATGATGGACAAAGGATTCAATGAAGTAGCACATGATCTGGATCTCTTGGGAGATATGTCCATGACCTTGCCAGTGTCCTATTATCTTGACAAACTTGAAGAAGGAAGCTTGAAGCTTGAAGACCTGGAAGAAATCCTTACGGAAAAGCAAATGGCTGAGAAAGATGGAAACACTTTCATAGCTAACATCAAGCAAAACCAAGATGCCGAAGACCGCACTTCCAACGTACTCACTGTAGGAGACACGGTCAGTTTACTGTCGCCAACGGACTGGAACAGGTTCATGATGTCTAGAGTATCCTCATGGTCTGCGGCATATTTTGATATTGGACAAGCCACTTGGAAAGCTACTTTCGAAAAAGAATCCATCTTCCTAGCTTGGAAATATGAAGCCTCTATCGATAAGACGACTGAGCTTACAGGTTTGAAAGGATTCAGAAAACTAGTGGCTGATCTGCCTGAAAACGCCACAGAAGCCATTGCGCAATCACTGGCAGTATTAGACGTATCTGAGAAACTCACCTCATGGTATCTTCATGGACTACTCAGAAGAATAGGTGGCTGGTCTGCATACGCAGCACAGCTAGACTGGGATTTGAAATTGGCTGGGAAAGAGGGCGGCAAATTGGAAGAATTTCTAGCCATTCTCATCTCTTGGGAATCGTGCCTCTACCAAAGCTTGGAGAGTGAAGCTTTGCAGCAAAAGTGGAAAGAGACAAAATTCCAGCAGCTAAAGCTTGAAGGCCAGCGAGACGTGAACCAATACCTTGTGCAGAAACTCATCTTGCAAGAGGCGTTCGATCGCAGCGCACAAAAAGCGCTCATCCAAAAGTTTAAAAACAAACAACCAGAAATCGTCAAAACCAAGCCAAAAGCACAAGCGGTCTTCTGTATAGACGTGAGATCAGAGGTATACAGACGAAATCTGGAAGCGGCAGATAGCCAAATAGAAACGATAGGCTTTGCGGGATTTTTCGGATTCCCAATCCAGCACACGCCACTAGCACACAATCATGGCGATGCGCAGTGTCCTGTCCTTCTTAGTCCTGGCGCTACGATCCAAGAACATCTACCAAACGCAAATGACCAAAAGGAGGCAACAGAAAAAAGATTGCTAACCCACCAAGTCAAATATCTTTGGAAAGCCTTCAAATCAGGCGCGGTTACCTGCTTCAGCTTTGTAAGCGCGACAGGACTGTCCTACCTACCGAAACTCTTCACAGATAGTTTTGGGATCACCAGACCAGTACCTAATCCAAAGACTTATGGTCTTACCAAGGAGGAAAACAAAAACAAAGCGGTAAGCCTAGAAGTAACCGAGCACGCAGAAGGTGTCTCAGGACTTTCTATGGAACAACGTGTGCTTATGGGCAAAAATGCACTCAAAGCCATGTCGCTCACGGACAACTTCGCAGATATGGTACTGATAGTAGGCCATGGATCTACGAGCGTCAATAACCCACATGCAAGTGGATTGGACTGTGGAGCCTGCGGCGGACAAAGCGGCGAACCAAATGCCAAAGTAGCAGCAGCAGTTTTGAACGACACGAACGTAAGAGTTGAGTTAGCAACAGCTGGGATAAACATACCTCAACGAGTGCGATTCCTAGCTTGTCTGCATGATACGACTTCTGATGACATCACGGTGTACAACGAAAGCCAAATACCAGCCGATAGACTAGCAGAACTTGAGGACATCAAAAAATCACTCGCTCTTGCAAGTGCATCA
>JBLIFO010000214.1:0-4797 GCA_047633875.1 Marinoscillum sp.
CTGAACAGCCACACCTATGTCTCCTGTTACTGAATCATAAGCCACTATAGAGTAAGTATGCGCAAGCGGATTCTCTTTATTGTATTGAGCCTTGGCTACAAAACCACATAAAGAAAGAATTGCTATTATTAAAAGCTTATTATTTTTCAAGTTCTTGTAATTCATTTACTAAGTTTTCAATGTATGGCCCTACCCCTGTCATGTGTGTGCCTCCTGGCAAGGTGGTAAAAGTGACCACTTCTGCAGATGCTCCTGATTCTATGAAATGATTGTATACATCCAATGAATTCTGATAAGGCACAGTGATATCTGCATCACCATGATACATGAACATTCGCACCTTAGGTATAAAATCAATTGGGCTATTGTCTACAAAAGCTTCTCGAACAAACGCATAATCTGGTGAATCAGCCCCATTGAGAAAATTGGGATTTAAATAGTCCCCCAAAGTCGTAGGAAGGTTACCATTTATCTCGCCACCATTCAATGAGCCATCGAAATAGCTAGGTATATCTGTCGCATAAGGTTCTTTGAAAAAGAAACTAAGTGGTTGACTCCAGTCTAAAGTAACTTTATATGCATTGGCCACAAAGGCTAGAAAGAATGGTTGATCGTAAGTTTCAAGTGAAAAGAAATAATTTTGAAAGGCATTGATATCATAGCCTCCAGAAGAAGGGAAGGAGGCTGTCAAATCAAAGAAATCTATGCCGTTTTCCTCGATATACTTGTGTGTAGCCATCGTCACAAAACCACCTTGGGAGTAGCCAGACAAATATAATTCTCCGTCTAGCTTTAGTCCTTCATTATCGGCAAGTTGTCGAGAAGCATATATGGCATCAATCATGGATGTGGCTGTAATGTCCTCCAAGTAATATGGATGCATGATATCTACCGATGAACCGAAACCGATGAAATCAGGCATCACGACCACCAATCCTGCACTTGCTATTGCTGAGCCTAAAATAATCTGACCATTTCCTGCACCCAAATTAGAAGGTGCCTCAGCATCTGAAGCGATCGTTCCATGAAAGAAAGTTGCTGTTGAGACTTCATCTGTAGTCACAGGAATTATCATAATAGCAGAAGCTGTGATTGGCTCATTTTTATAAAGTGTTGTGTATTCTACTTTATAAAGTTCAACATTATATTTCATAGCAGATAAGTCCACATCCAGTCCGGAAGCACCTATAAATCCTTTTAGATCACCAAAAGGACGGGTAAGTAGTTTAGTTGCCTGAATTAAAGTTTCAGGACTTGGATCATTTTTAATGTTTGCCTCATCCCCACTTTCACAAGAAGAAAAGATGATCAATAAACTCAGGGCAATTAGGGCTAAAGTTTTTCTGTTTTTCATAATTGGGGTTTTAATTATTCAGCTAACGCTGGCTTTTCAATTTCTACATCTAATTCTACGATATCCTTTTCGATACGTAGTTTACCAATGATAAACTCTTGTCTATCCGGAGTGTTTTTCCCCATATAGAATCGAAGCAAATCTTTGATCTTAGTATCCTTCTGCAAAATCACAGGCTCCAAACGGATATTCTCGCCTATGAATCCACCAAACTCTTCCGGCGATATTTCGCCCAAACCCTTAAATCGCGTGATCTCTGGTTTAGTGCCGAGCTTTTCTATTGCTGCTTTTCGCTCATCATTGGAGTAGCAGTAGATCGTTTCTTTCTTATTCCTAACTCTGAAAAGTGGCGTCTCTAGAATGTAGACGTGGTTATTCCTAACAAGCTCAGGGAAAAACTGAAGAAAATAAGTCAAAAGCAACAAACGAATATGCATACCATCTACATCCGCATCAGTAGCTATCACTATCTTCCTAAATCGCAAACCTTCTAAGCCATCCTCAATATTCAGCGCATGCTGCAATAGATTGAACTCTTCGTTTTCATATACTACTTTCTTTGTTTGACCAAAGCAATTGAAAGGCTTACCTCGCAAGCTGAAAACCGCTTGGGTCTGCACATCACGTGATTTGGTTATAGATCCACTGGCACTGTCTCCCTCTGTGATGAAGATCATCGTGCGCTCTAATTGTGCTTCATCGCCTTTCTTGTCATCGTAGTGAATTCGACAATCTCTCAGCTTCTTGTTGTGCAAATTGGCCTTTTTAGCACGCTCGTTGGCTAGTTTCTTAATACCCGCAATCTCTTTGCGCTCCCTCTCCGACTGCATGATCCGCTTTTGCAAAGCATCCGCAATCATTGGGTTTCTATGAAGAAAATTGTCTAATTCTTTCTTCAAGAAGTCATTGATGAAAGTTCGCATAGTTGGTCCATCAGGAGCTACATTTTGAGAACCTAATTTTGTCTTGGTCTGACTTTCAAAAACAGGTTCCTGTACTCGAACCGCAACGGCACTGACTATTGATGCGCGAACGTCCGCAGCGTCGAAGTTCTTGCCATAAAAATCTCTAATTGTCTTTACAACTGCTTCGCGGAAGGCTGCTAAGTGGGTTCCCCCTTGTGTTGTATGTTGACCATTTACAAAGGAGTAGTATTCCTCACCATATTGATTGGCATGGGTCATAGCCACTTCTATATCCGTTCCTTTCAGATGAATGATTGGATAACGTAGCGCTTCTTCATCAGACTTTCGCTTAAGCAAATCCAAAAGACCATTCTCAGAATGGTATTTCTTACCGTTGAAATTGATCGTAAGACCTGCGTTTAAGAAAGCATAGTTCCAAAGGAGGTTTTCTAAATACTCCGGTATGAAATGGTAATTCTTAAATATCGTTTCGTCTGGCTCAAAATAAGTGGCCGTGCCATTGCGGTCCGTGGTTGCTTCTACCTTAGCATCACTGGTAATCTCCCCTCTTTTGAATTCAGCAATTTTGGTTTGACCATCTCTGAATGATTGCACTTTGAAATAGGAACTCAAAGCGTTCACCGCCTTGGTTCCAACACCATTTAGTCCTACAGATTTTTGAAAAGCGCCAGAGTCATATTTACCACCTGTATTGATTTTACTCACACAATCCACGACCTTACCAAGAGGAATGCCACGACCATAATCTCGCACCTCTACCCGCCTGTCAGACACTTTGATGGTGATGATCTTCCCATGTCCCATCATGTGCTCATCAATACAGTTATCAACGATCTCTTTTACGAGTACATAGATACCATCATCGCTCGCTGAGCCGTCTCCTAACTTACCTATATACATACCAGGACGTAGCCTGATATGCTCTTTCCAATCGAGGGATTTAATACTGTCCTCGGTATATTGAACTTCCGCCATAATTAATGCTTGAACAGAATTGACATTTAGACTTAATGAATTCCGACACGGAATTTATACAAAAAATCAAACTATAAAATGGCTAAAAAAAGTGCTCTACTTTAGGCTTTCAATTAAATAAAACCCTTTAAAATATTGCTAATCAAGCAGTTTTACCTCGATTGATGAAAAGATAAATAAGACCAATAAACCAAGAAAAAATAAGGAATGGTCCAAGATAATTGAGATAGTTAAACCCTGCAGCGTCTAAGTGCGCGCTGTTATTCATGACTCCTATAAATCCAATAATCAAGGTCAGATAGACATTGACTACAAAGCCAATACCCCTAAGCCAAGCTTTTAAGTCCATGTTCTCGATAAGAGGCTCTACCAATTTCTGAAAACCCAAAATAGCAATGTTGAAAACAACGAAAATACCAACAGCGAAATAAAAGAAATCTTCACGCTTCAGTTGAATAGCATTTTCATCTGGCTGGATGTCTACCATCACTGGAAGGTAAGCATAGACCAAAAGAAGGATGATAAGAAAGAGCAGAATTGAAAGGAACTTCAAAAAACTGACAACTCTGAGCATAGATTTTTTCTTTGATTGTAATAACCGAACTTGTGAAAGCCACTAACTCCGCAAAAGTAGACTACCCTATTGATAATCCCCTTGACAGAAAAGGAATTTATAAAAGCAATTCAGGAACACGCTGGGATCATCTATAAGATCGTATATCTCTATGTGGATGATCCTGAAGATCAACGCGACATGCGGCAGGAGATTCAGCTTCAAGCTTGGCGATCTATTAAAAACTTTCGGGGTGAATCTGCTTTTAGCACTTGGCTTTACCGGGTTGCTCTTAATACTGTGTTCACACACAATAAAAAGAAACGTCTCCAAAGCGAACCACTCCTGGTTGGAACTTTGAATATCCCAGCCGAGAACAATGAACGATCGGAAAGGTCGGAGTTGCTACTTAGAGCCATCAAGCAATTACTTGACATGGACAAAACGATCATTACGCTTCATTTGGAAGAATATGGCAATCAGGAAATAGCAAACATCATAGGACTCAGTCCTAATAACGTAGGCGTAAAAATCCACCGAATAAAAGAATTACTTAAAGGAATGCTAACCCCCCCTCTACGCTAATGGATGATCTGAAAGAACTATGGGGCGAATGGAAGACTATCCAAAGTCCAGAAGAAAACATATCAAGTAAAGAAGTCATGAATGCTCTACATGCTACCTCTATAGGCATCATAGAGAAGCTACGGTATAAAGTAAAGCAACGGCTAATCATCACAATTGCATTAACCGTGTTGATCGCTGGGTTTATACCATTTGCTTTTCCTCTTGCTTCTCAGATTCTATTATCAATCATGTTGTTGGCCTATTTCTTTGGTTCAGTTATGCTGTGGCAAGAATATCAATTGATCTCAACAGATATAGATATGACTCGAGAGGTGTTGCGGACGCTTATGACCTTCCACATGCGCATCAATCGTATCATTCGATACGATGAAATTATCGGACTTATTGTATACCCTATCTCT
>JBLIFO010000215.1:0-4767 GCA_047633875.1 Marinoscillum sp.
GTAGCCTTGATGCTCGATTCAATTGGTGTAGAAATCACCTTACTCCTTGCGGGTTCTGCTGCACTTTTAGTTGGATTGGGCTTTGGTATTCAACAGATATTCAATGATGTAGTGAGTGGAATTTTGCTCTTATTTGAAGGAACAGTATCTGTTGGTGATATTGTGGAGATCGAACATATCGTAGGTAAGGTTCAAAGAATTGCACTTCGTACTTCCATTATACAGACTAGAGATCATATCTCCATCATAGTTCCTAATTCCAAACTGGTGAGTGACAATGTGATCAACTGGACTCACAATAGATCTCAAACTCGATTCAACATCAAAATAGGCGTAGCCTATGGCTCTGACGTTCCTCTTGTCATGCGACTGCTAGAAGAGGCAGCCACAGCACAAAAAGCTGTAGCGAAAAACCCTAAACCTAATGCTCGTTTTATAGATTTCGGTGATTCAGCATTGATGTTTGAAATCTTGTTTTGGAGCGACAAAATGTTTGAAATAGAGTTTATCAAAAGTGCAATTCGGGTGGAGATTGATGCACTTTTCAGAACTAATAATGTGATTATTCCATTCCCTCAGCGCGATCTTCACTTGAAGACAGTCACAACGCTACCGGTCAATATATCAGATAATAGTAAAGTCTAGGAGGAGTAAAATTTCAGAGTGATTTAAAGTCTTATCAGTACATTGGTATGCACAAATGAAACATCTGAAAACTCTGTGGTGAGCCTTTCGAATCGATGAATAAAGCTCGCCTCAAGCCGGAGAGACTTAGAAAATACAAAACCAAGGCTACCTCCTATTCTATCAGACCATTCTTCATGACTACCCTTTTCTACTTGTAGGAGCAGTTCGTTAGATACAACTAAATAAAACTCGCCTGGATCAAGTTTTTCGCCTGACAAAGGAATGTCTAAAGAAGTACGATATCTAAGACGCTGTGCAAAGTCATCCTGAAAGAATCTCTGCTCCAGTCGTAAACGACTGACCAAACGCCATTTTCGCTCGAAATGTGTCCAAACCAATTGCTCCGTGATTCGATGTTCGTAGATGTCCAATTGCTCCACAGGATCATTTGAACGATACTTATATCCCAAAGCTGCACTTAGACTTGGATTGATTTTTCTATTGAATAATTGATTGATCTCGAAGTAGGAAAACTGCCAAGACTTTTTGTTCAAAGCTTCCAAATGACTGGTTCTTTGTACAATAGAAGTGTTAAAATTCCAGCTTTTCAGTGGTTGATAGGTGACAAATGCTCCAGTCTCCAATACCAACAATCTATTGCCTTGACCATTCACCAAGAGCATTGTACACACTATAAGGAAAATAAAAATCCAGAGCCTTCTCATCAATAGTCGATAAAGTCTGATTCTCTTTTGATGATCTTTCGCTGCTTGATGAGATATCCATTGGCATCAAAAAGCATTTCGGCATCTTCCCAATGATTATCAATTTTTAGACTAACCTCCAGCTCATAGCACACCTTGCTAATTGTAGCATCATTCAGAGAAGCTTCAATTATCTCTTCATCTGATTGTCCATTTGATGAGAATTGCTTTTGAATTTTATTTATTTTATGCCCTTGAAAAGAAGTGAGCGTGCTATCAATGCGCGACTTTACTTCATGGGGGAGTAAACGATGATGAATGTCTACTTCCACATCTTCGAGAACCAGCTCTTTAGAAAATTCAACGCTGTATTTTCGATGTTTAAAATCAAACTTTACTTCATAGCTCTCATGGGCTCCATCGGTCTCTTGAAGGTATTTGAGCTTAGTAGCATTCGGCACCAAAGAGTCCAAAAGCTCCAAAATAGCTCCTGGCATCTCTGAGCGATCAAGATAAACCTCACGCTCTTGCTTGAGCTCTTGGGCTTCCAGCAAGAAACCATTGAGGCAAAAGAAAATGATGATTAAGTTTTTTCTTCCCATTTGCGGAGCAAGATAATTAGGAAGTTCATTAAGGTCTGTTTGTCTGGCATTGATGAGCAAAGCAAAATAACAAGCATCTGCTATAAATGAATTAAACCAAACAGACGATTATCAAGTCGTTCATCAAAAAAATCTATTTAAAGCACTTCAATTTTTATAATTTGGATGACCAAACTAAAAAACCATGAAGAAAAAATTTATTAGAATAATTGCCCTTGCACTTGTAGCAGGGTTTGGCTTTCAGTCGTGTGATACGGCTGATAAAGCTAAAACGTACACTCCGGAAGAGATTGCAGAAGCTTCTAAAGCTGCAAACGAGTACTTCGACAAGACTTTTGACGAAATGGTGGATCGATCTCCAGAGTATCAGTCTTACTTGGGCATCAAGAAAGACTATGGCAAGTGGGATGATCGCTCAGACGAAAGTGCCGCGGAAGAATTGGAATTCACGAAGCAATACCTTCAATATGTGAAGGATAGCATTGACAGAGAAGTTCTTGATGATCAAACCAAGATCAGCTACGACCTTTTCATTATGAATTCAGAAAATGAAATCGCTGACCAGAAGTACAGACTATACAATTATCCTGTGCATCAAATGCGTGGCACACATACCAACGTAGCAAGCACGCTTATCAATATCCACGGCATCACGGACTCTAGCGATGCAGTTGCCTATATTTCTCGACTAAATGGCGTGGAAGGTATGTTTGATCAATTGATAGAAAACCTCAAAGCGCGTGAAGCAGCAGGCATCATGCCCCCTAAGTTTGTCTTTCCTAAGGTATTGGAGGCTTGCGCCAATATTGTGAAGGGTGCTCCGATAGAAAAATCTAAAGAGCAGAATGCGCTTTACGAAGACTTCTCAGGTAAACTGGACAAAATAGAATTGGATGCTGCTACTAAAGAAGCGTTGCTAAAAGGTGCTGAAGATGCACTCGTGAATAATGTAAAGCCGGCTTATGATAAATTGATGACTTTTCTAAAAGATCAGGAAACTCGCGCTACCAGTGATGATGGTGCCTGGAAATTTACTAACGGAGAGGCATTCTACAACAATGCTTTAAGTAGAACAACCACTACAGATCTCACTTCGGACGAAATTCACGAGATCGGTCTCAAAGAGGTAACGCGTATCCACGGTGAAATGCGTGATATCATGAAGCAGGTAGCTTTTGAAGGAACATTGCAGGAGTTTTTCACTTTCTTAAAAACAGACGATCAGTTCTATTATCCTAATACGGATGAAGGAAAAGTGGCTTACATCGATAGCGCAACAGCCATCATTGACAATATGAGAGAGCAACTAGATGCACTATTCATTACCAAACCAAAGGCAGACATCAGAGTGAAACGTGTAGAGGCCTTCCGTGAAGAAACTGCTGGCAAAGCTTTCTACCAGTCACCAGCACCAGACGGTTCAAGACCGGGCACCTACTATGCGAACCTCTTCAACAGCAAGAACATGCCAAAGTTTGAGATGGAGGCACTTGCTTACCATGAAGGAATCCCAGGTCATCATATGGATCGCACGATTGCTCAAGAGTTGACTGGTATTCCAAAATTTAGAAAGTTCGGTGGTTACACGGCTTATGTAGAAGGTTGGGGACTTTACTGTGAGTTTATCCCGAAAGAGATGGGTATGTACAGCAATCCTTACTCTGATTACGGAAGATTGGCGATGGAACTTTGGAGAGCATGTCGTCTCGTAGTAGATACTGGGATTCACTCCAAAAAGTGGACACGTGAAGAAGGTATTGATTATTACATGACCAACACTTCAGGTAGCGAGCGTGAGTGTGAGCGAATGGTAGAGCGTCACATCGTGATGCCTTCACAGGCTACGGCTTATAAGATTGGTATGTTGAAAATCTTAGAACTCCGTGAAAAAGCACAAACTGCGATGGGTGACAGCTTCGATATCCGTGAGTTTCACGATGTAGTCTTAACTAGTGGATCTGTACCGTTGAGCGTATTGGAAGATCTTGTTGACGAATATATCGCTAGCAAAGCGAGCTAATAGCACATTTTGGCCAATTAAAACCACCCCGCTCGGCTTTGCCAAGCGGGGTGGTTTTTTTATGAGGTTAGCCTACCGAGTTACGCTTACTTTCAAGCTTATCCGCAAGCCACATCTTGATTAATGACTGGCGTGTGACACCTAGTCGCTTAGATTCACTATCAAGAGAATCTACCATCCATGTTGGAAAATCCACATTTACACGCTTCTACTCTTGATTGATCCTCTTGGAAGATTTCAAATCAAAAGCATCCAAAATATCCTCTTGATTGTCATCAAATTTCTTATCTAATTCAGTTGCTTTCATGACTACATTTTGGTGTTTACTCTTAAATGTGTGGGAAATATATAAATATAATATCCACTCAAATTAATCTAGCAATATTTTAAGCGAAGGGGCATCCAAGGCAAGTGTGAATCATTTTGATGTTGAACTAACATTCAAATTAAAATGAATTGATTTAATCAAAATGATTTTTTGCGTTGGTGCCCTTTTCTTGTCCACCGTGGACTCGGTTCATTCTTTTGGGCAAGCAAAAGAATGAAGGCTGCCATTTGCAATGAAAAAGGGATTGTCTGGTTAATAACTCATCGCCTCGAAAAGGAGATAATCTACTTGAATTAAACCTCCATTGCCATATAATTCAAACGCTTCATCGCGCTAACTTCTATCGTGATCGCATCGAACTCCTCCATCACTTTACCACGCATGAGGTAAATCCCCTTTCCCGTAAAAGGGAATTTCTTCGCTACAGGCGGAAAATGAACCGTATCGATAAAATTTCCCTCCTCGTCTAGGAACGTCCCAAAGTAC
>JBLIFO010000216.1:0-4694 GCA_047633875.1 Marinoscillum sp.
TCGGATTCTATAGAACGCCGATTCCAACTTATCAATTGAGAATCTGCCATCGCCATCCGTTACTGCAAAACCTGACCGAAGCGAATCTTTCACATTGATCAATAGCACAGTAGCACCGATGACAGATTGCCCGTCATCAGCGTCTAGTACTGAGCCATTTACCTTTATGAATTCAGATTGGGCAGTAACTCCAATTGCCAACCATATGAGCCAACTAAAAATTAAATACCTCTTCACCAATTTCACAATTAACGTTGGTTGTCTGGTGGTGTATCTCCAGAAGGTCTTTGCTGCCTGTTTTGGCGATTGGTTTTGAGCATCTCCTCATATTTCGCAAACTGTGCGTCATTCAAAATATCTTTCAACAATAAATCCTTCTCTTTTCGCAAGCCTTGCATTGTTTCGCGCATTCCCTCACGGTTTCCAGTAGATCGCGCTTCATCTATTTTTTCTTTGACGGTTACACCGAACTCATCATAAACGGCATCAATAAGGAGTTTCTGATCTGCAGTCAGATCTTCAATGGATTTATAAAGTGTGAGCTTTTCCCTTGTCAATTGTTCCGTTGGATCACGAGGTGGACCACCCTGGCCTCCACCTTGTGGGCCACCTTGCTGTCCGCCCTGCCTTTGGCCTGTTGGTTGGGCAAATACACTTGTGGTCAATAGCATGACGAATGTCAATAACGCAAAAAATCTCAGATGCTTCATATGATTTTAGTTTAAAAATGTAGAATGAAAATCTAACTAAGCTAGAAACTTAGTATTCAGATCAATCACTTAGATGCGCACAGCAAAAAGAACTTGCGGCGGCTTTAAAATAAAATCAATAATGGAAATAAATGATTCAGGTGAATTCCTTTTTCAATCTATAGATGTCTTCTATAAGGCGCGCCATCTCTAGTGGAATGGTGCCGTTATAAACGCCCCGTAGATGGCCCAAAGGATCGACTAGAACGATGTTTTCGGTATGTAAAAAGTCTGATTCACCAGTCACACTTTTACCAAATCCTTCATCAGCGAAATAGGAATTTCTGGCTAGGGAGTAAATTTTGGATTTATCACCAGTGACAAGGTGCCACTTGCTACTTTTTATACCCTTCTCTAATGCGTATGATTTAATTGCAGCCACACTATCTACCCAAGGCATTACCGAGTGTGAGATTAATAATACAGAACCGTCATTGGTAAATTCATTCTGAACCCTTTCAAGATTTGCAGTCATTCGCGGACAAACTGAGGGGCATACTGTAAAGAAAAAATTAGCAACATAGATTTTACCCGAAAGGGAATCATTGTTGACCAAATTTCCCTCTTGATTAGTGAATTCAAAAGGAGCAATTTGATGTAAATCATCGGGAACATCATCCGATTCAAACCATACAGGAGTGAAAGTAGCGTCGAGATAATAGGGTAGCATAATCTCTCCAGTTTGCTTTTTGGCACACCCAAAAGCGAAAATCACACATATAATACAAAGTATTTTAAGGCTTGACATAAGCATCGGCTATGAGGGGTTTTATTTGCTCATCTTCCGTATCAATATTTTTACATCTTTTGATCCCGACCAAACCATAGCGCCTTCCATCCTCACGAATCACATAATTGGAACGTAGTTTCCCATCAGAGCGATATGTTTGCTGGAGCCCGAAGGGTTGGCCATTTTCATAATTAAATAATGTAGACACTTGACCAGATTCATACCATTCAGTATGCGTTCCAATGTTCACACCATGATCAAAATGATACTCAAATTGCTTTGCTCCTGATTCATAAAAGCCCACATGATTACCATGCTTTTCTCCTACTTTATATAATCTTTCATAAGCCAAGACCCCATTAGGATGGTAGCCTTTACTTACGGATTGACGCAATCCATTGAGAAAGGAAACATCTGATTTCAACTCGCCATTTTCGTAATATTCTACCACGTGACCAGAGAATGGCGTGCCTTCAAATGAGGTAATTTGTACTGTTTGATAATCTAGGGCGGCATCACTCCTCAATACTTTTTGATCGGGTATCGAGGAGGAGCCTGCCGCCACAACCAGCGCTATCAAAATTTTAAGAATCTTCATCTATCTAGTGATTGTACCTGGTGTACCAAAGAATCCATCACCATTGATCCATGGAAGTTCATCGGTGACATGATAGTGATATACCCCATTCGGAAATTCTGTTGTGGCACTTTGATGACCATGATAATCGTCCAAATCACTATTGGCCAATCTTACATTATTTTCTACTGGCCCATACACTGGAAAACCATCTAAAAGTAATCCAAGGAATGCGTCATCATTCAATTTTTCAGTCAGATAGACCGGCTCAATATGATAATGGTAGTTACCCCCTTGCGCTGGATGACCTTCATATTGATCAAAAGTGTTCAACTCTTCTAAGATATCATCACCTGGAGCTGCAGCCTGATTGAAAAAGGCCACACTATTTACAGAGATACCCATTGGGCCCATTGGAGTAGTGCTTTTGGTAGTAGCTTCAGCGGGATATCTTGGAATTTTATAAACATGATTCTGAGCTATAATACTATTTGGATTCTTCTTGAAATCCGGATTATTAGGCTCATCATATGCTTCATAAAGCGAGTTGCCTTGGGCATAATACATACTCTTATGATCAGGCTGACTAGTAGAAGTAATCGTGATGAAATCATCTCCAACTACTACATCGAGAGCGTCCGAATTATAGAATTTCTCTACGAGGATACTGATATCTATTTTCTGAGTTTCTTCATCTTCCTCCTCCATTTCCTCTTCTTCCTTGTCCACATCATCAGTTTCATCTGAAGCATCAGTACAAGCAGCGAAAGAAAAAGAGAAAAGGATTATTAAAAGAGTGTAAAAAGTCTGTTTGGTATTTTTCATTTTGTTGGTATTTGGTTCTCAATGTATGAAACGATGAAATCAAAAAATACCCTACCAACAAAAAAAGGCGTGATAAAATCACGCCTTTCGGAATTATAAGCTTAGGATTCTACTACTCAGCTTTCAAAATTCTAATACCATAAGATTGTGGATCATTTGGAGCGTCAGCATTCCACCCTCTGAAAGAATGAGATCCATCTGTTTCGAAGTAAACTCGATATTGACCTGCCTCTAATTTCAAACTAGTTGTTACCATTCTATTCTTACTGGCACCACCAGCATTCTCCGTACCGTAATAATCCATCTCCCAAACTGTCCTACCTGATTTCACATCCTTGATCCATCCGAAATCATGCATTCTGCCATCACTACCCTCTCCAAGTGCCATTACCGTCACTGTGGTAGCTTTATCCAACGTAAATTCTCTTTTCTCATAAGCATCATCACCGAGCATGACGATCTCCATTATGACATTTTTAGCCAAATAAGATTCAGAGTTAAATATTTTGATCGCGTTGATATCAGACTCCTTTGTAGCATATATGGATAAACCCCAAAGTTCTGGCTCGTCTGGCTCATTTGCATTCCAATTTTCATAAGAATGCGAACCATCTGTCGCGTAATAAGCTATGTAATCACCCTTTTCAAGGTTTATTACCCCTTCGTACTTTCTGTTTTTATTGGCTCCACCAGCACTTTCGCTACGATAGCCTTTCATTTTCCAAACAACATCTCTGGTTTTCGCATTCACAATCCAGCCATAGTCAGCCATTTCATCATCATCATCATCACCTTCACCAATGCAAAGCAGTCGTACATCCATGCTCTTCTCAACCGAGAAACCTATAGACTCCAGTTTATTGTTTCTCACCTTCGCTATCTCCACGAGTGGTGCTATAGTTTTCGGCGGATTATAGGCAGCGAAATTCTTTTCATCTGCAGCACTTGAAGGTGTGAGTGTCACTCCCCAAAACATTGGGTCATCCGGTGGCAATGAATTCCATTTTTCAAAAGAATGTGAATCATCAGTACGGTAAATCAATTTGTAACTACCCTTTGGAAGGGTAATACGCTCCTTCAGTTTTAGATTTTTTTCCGCTCCACCCGCAAAGCTGGTATTACGATAATCCATTTTAAATACACGCTCATTGGTAACCATGTCCTGAATCCAGACATAGTCATATAGTTCTTGCTTTTGGCCCTCTCCTATAGCATACAGATCAATATCTGTTGGTGCAGTCAGATTGAAGCCTTCCTCGTATTTCTCATCATTTTCTGCTTTCACAAAATAGAGTTTAGCACTTTTCAGTTTTTTACCGAGCACTGTTTCTACGTTGACTTCTGAAAGACCCGTGGCTTCTAAGCTGATCTTCAATTCCTCTTGAATAGTTTTTCTAAACTTCTCCTTATTGCGAGAATCAAATACATCGTTTATTACGTCATCCAAAGTGCTGACCGTCCAATTATTGGTCCAACTCTTATTCTTATAGGCGCCAGTCCAGTAGAGTTCATATGTACCAGCTTTTAAAGGCACTTCAAAATTAAAATCAAAAAAGCCATCAGTGCGTTTGAAATCACGGTCCTTTACCTCATCGAAAAGATGCCAAACGACCTCCCTTGTTTCTGAGTCTAAAATCCAACCATAATAAAACAACAGCCTACTTTCGTCATGGAAAATGCCCCCTGAGCCTTTAACATTAACTTTTTGGTCATTGGACAATTTGAACGCCTTAATATTGACATCATTTGGATTAACATCCCCAGTTGTCAAGCGTTGCGCATATACTCTGGCAGTGAGGCCGACTGGAATGGT
>JBLIFO010000217.1:0-4662 GCA_047633875.1 Marinoscillum sp.
GATTTATTGATTCGCAACATGTTTAAGTTGGTGTGCATAGGGAAGATGCAAGAGCGGTTGCAAAGGTTGCGTGGGTATTAAATATTTTCTTTCGAATATACCCATACGTGAAGATATGGCTGATAGGCGATGATATCAGGTTATTTTGATTGAATCATTCCTGGAAATTACATGAATAAGTTTTTAAATCTTTAGCAGACTTCTGAGCAATTGCCTTAATTTTCCGCTGTGGAAAATTTCGTAGTATCTGCCAGAAAATATCGTCCGTTAGGCTTTGACGAAGTAGTGGGTCAAGGGCATATTACTACCACGCTCAAAAATGCTATTGATAACAATCATCTCGCTCAGGCGCTACTTTTTTGTGGACCTAGAGGCGTAGGCAAGACCACATGTGCGCGGATCTTATCACGCATGATCAATGGTTTTGAGGCAGAGAATGGTGACGCAGCTTCCGGCAATTTCAATATTTATGAATTGGATGCGGCCTCCAACAATTCTGTGGATGATATTAGAAACCTGATAGAACAGGTTCGCTATCCTCCTCAGCAGGGAAAATTTAAAGTCTATATCATAGATGAGGTGCACATGCTCAGCACCGCGGCTTTCAACGCCTTTTTGAAGACTTTGGAAGAGCCCCCTTCGTATGCCATATTCATACTGGCTACCACTGAGAAGCACAAAGTGATCCCTACGATTCTCTCAAGATGTCAGATCTACGATTTCAATCGTATTGAAATCAATGACATGGTTACCCAATTGCAAGGAATTGCTGAGAAAGAGGGCATAAGTGCCGAATCAGAGGCTTTGCATTTGATTGCCCAAAAGGCAGATGGTGCGATGCGCGATGCGCTTTCCATTTTTGATTTGATCGTTACTTTCTCTTCAGACAATAAGGTCACCTATCAAAATGCGATCAAGAATCTTCACATTCTTGATTATGATTACTATTTCAAATTAGTCGATTATTTCCTTGTCGAAGATATGGCCGGAGCTTTGTTGCTCTTCGATGATATTCTCAGAAATGGTTTTGATGGTCACAACTTCTTGATTGGGCTTGAAGATCATTTTAGGAATTTATTGGTTTGTAAAAACCCACAAACGCTCAAATTGCTAGAAGTGCCTGAAAATCTAAAAGGCAAATACAGCGAACAAGGCAATGCAATTTCTGCATCTTCTCTATTGACTGGCCTCAACCTCATGAATCAGGTAGACCTTAGCTATAAGCAAAGCAAAAATCAGCGTTTGCACATTGAGCTTTGTCTTATGAAGCTTTCGCAAATAGAGCGAGTGGTCAAATTAGGAGCAGGTGGGGAAGTAAAAAAAAAAGTAGCGACAGCCTAGACAAAGAGGAATCTCCAAAGCGAGAGCAACCTAGTCCGGCTGGAAGTGAAAAAGTCTCAGAAAAGCTAGTTGCAAATCTAGCACCTGAGCCAGCACCAACAGCCCCAAGAATTTCTATTCCATCTTCTCCTTCGTCATCTACCCAAAGGGAAACTCCTAGTCTTACGCGATCAAAAACGCCGGTAAGCGTTGAGAAAGTAGAGGAAAAGAAACCTGTGCTCGAGGAGAAGAGTACCCCTTTCGAAGATGAAGATGTGCAAGCGCATTGGAAATCCTTCAAAGAAGAAAGAATAGCAAATGGCACGTCTGATACCGAAAAACTAGTCTTGGACAGGCGGCTTGAAAAAACAGGAGAGTTTGAGTTGACGATCTTTTTAGAAAGTCAATTGGAGATCAGCATATTAGAAAAATGCGAGCAAGATCTCCTGCAATACTTGCGAAAGCATTTAAATAATACGATGATAAAAGTGCTGAAGGCTGTCACGGAACAAAAGTCAACTAAGAACCTTTATACCTCTCGTGAAAAGTTTGATTACATGACCGAGCAAAATCCACACTTACAGTCACTAAAGGATCGCTTAGGGTTAGACTTTGATTAATATGTATACTCTTATTGAGAATTCGCCGAATGAAAGTGGTGATTCAGCGATTATTTGTTGATTTATTAATTTAATGTCAATTGGTTGCGCAATTAATAATAGTAGGGTAATGAAGGCAATAGCAATTGATGATGATCCGTTGATGATAATGACGATTGAGAAAATCGTAAGTAAATCAAAAAGTGTAGAGCTAGTATCTGGATATGGAGATGCCATCAAAGGGGCTGAAGGTATCTTAGCAGAAGAGCCGGATATTATATTTTTGGATATAGACATGCCCGAAATGAATGGATTTGACCTCATGAAATCCCTTCAAAATCCCCCACATATTATTGTAGTTTCTTCGGACGATAATCATCGGCAGCTTGCCTTGGATCTTAATGCAATTGCTTTCTTTAAGAAGCCGATCAATCAGGAGCTTTTTTTGACTTTTCTAGACAACCTGAGTTCAAATGTTGATACCACTTTTGCTTAGTCCATCAATCCTTTAGTTTTATTTTCAGTACGTCTCCTACAGAAAGGTCGGGGGACCTGAGTTCATTGAGGAGCAATAGGTCAGAAACTGAAACATCAAATTCGCGACTTATTTTATATAGACTATCACCACCTTTCACCGTGTAGGTCTCGTAGATGTCTTGTTTAGGTTTTTTTGGCTGAGCATCCATCTGAGCTTTACCTACCACAAGCGATTGACCAATACTAATTGCGTCATTGACCGATAAATTATTCAGACTTCTTATGTTGTCTATGGTAGTGTTGTATAAGTGCGCAATTCCCCAAAGTGATTCTCCAGGCTGCACAGTATGATAAGAAGTACTGCTTGATGGAGATTGCTTAATTATTTCGGAAGCTGTGCTTTTTACAAGGCTCAGTGTTTGACCTACAGACAAGGTGCTTTTTTCGTCTAGACTATTCCATTGCTGCAATTGATCTAGTGCCAATCCATATTTATTAGCAATGAACCACAAAGATTCACCCAGCGCTACTACATGCGTGGCATTATTAGCTTTTGGAAGATTTGGTTTTATTTCTTCACGTTCTTCTGGCTCTATGGACACTGGCTTTTCAACAATAACTTCTTTTTTGATTACTGGATTGGGTGTTTGTTTAATAATGACTGGCTGTGCTGGAATTGGCTTTGAAACAGTGCTTGTGACGATTGTTGGCGATTTGACTTTATGATACTCTACCGGCACATTTGATGGGCGCTTTTTATTTAACCAAAGAAGTCGACCAGTTTTGATAGATTCGTTTTCCTCCATTCGATTCTTCCTGTACAGTTGATTGAGCTTTAGGCCGTATTTCTGTGAAATACCCCAAGCTGTCTCTCCGTGTTGTGCTACGTGAAATCTCACTGAAGATCGATTGCGCTTGTTTTGAGTGTAATAAATTTCCCCACTGATAATCGATGAGGCACTGTGCAGATCGTTGTATTTGATAAGCTGACCACTCGATATTCCACTTTTGAGTGCAAGACTCACGATGTTTTCTGCATCGGAGGCCATCACCGCTTTTAAGCCATTGATTCTGATGAATATTGTTTTTTGCTTGGAAGTGATTCCTAGATCATTTGGATAAACTGTCTTTTTAGCTGGTTCAATCGAACGTGTTAGCGGCTTGGCTTCTTCTTTGGAATTATTAGATTTTACTGCTGCTCCTTTGCCAGGAAAAATGACCGTGTAGACTTTATCATCGGGTATGGAGCCATGCGACAGCCATTTATTGTATTCCTTCAAAAGGGCTATATCTATTCTTTGGTCATCCGCAATTTGGTCCATGGTTTTGCCTTCACCTTTGGTATACTCACCCAACGACAGTCCTTCACTATGTGGGCCTCCCACCTCATCTTGAAAGGCTATGACGTGAGCTATGAATCGAAGTACATACCAATGAGTTTTGCTAGTGATGGTGAGTTTGTCGGAACCAAAATTTTCCGAATCGACATATTTACTAGCACCGCCACGCCCTGCCTGATAGGCGCTAATAGAATAGATCCAGTTTTTAAAATAGAAATTATTCATTTTGAAATACTTGGCGGCCCCACGTGATGAAGACACGATATTTTTTCGCTCATCTATTTTGCTATCTACGCGCATACCAACTTCTCGCGCTGTGAAATCTTTGAACTGCCAATAGCCCACAGCATTTGCACTGGATACGGCATCAGAGGTCAGCGAACTTTCCTGTACCGCCAGATATTTCAGCACTTCTGGAACTCCCTCTTCTTTGAGAACACGCTCTATGATTGGGAAATACAGATTGACTCTATCGAGCTTGATTTGGAAATATTTATCACTTGCGCGAATGGCGTTGACGTCATTTTGAATCTCTCTTTGAGCATCATTGGTAAGCTTTAGGTGGACACCAGCAATTTCAATGCTCGACGGAACCGTAGGTATAGGTCCACCAAATCCATCAAAGTTGATAGTGAAAAGAATGAGAACAATGACGATTGTGTGCCTCATAATTTCCTCACAATCATTAACCCATCTCGAATAGGGAATAAGACATTTTCTACTCCTGAGTGATCTTGAACCATGAGGTTAAATGCTCGAATGCTATTGGTGGCCTTATCGTCCTTGTCGAGCTCAGCTACTTTCCCACTCCAAAGTACATTATCAAAGATCATAAACCCGCCCGATCTCAACTGTGGGAGTGAAAGCCCGAAATAATCGGCGTAAGATTCTTTATCAGCATCTACAAACACTAGATCCCATTGATA
>JBLIFO010000218.1:0-4661 GCA_047633875.1 Marinoscillum sp.
TCACTTTCGTAGGTGAGAAGACATCTGCGAGTATGGATTTAGCTGGATATAAAATGATAGACGCCAAAGGCAAACATGTCTATCCAGGCTTGATACTTCCTTTGTCAAAATTGGGATTAGTGGAAGTATCGGCCGTGCGCGCTTCACGTGATTACTCAGAAGTAGGAGAGTTTAATCCTAATGTGCGTACTGCGGTAGCGTACAATACAGATTCCGAGTTGATACCTACGATGAAGTTCAACGGTATCCAGATAGCTCAAATAGCTCCAACAGGCGGTAGAATCGAGGGAATGAGTAGCATCATGCAATTGGATGCTTGGAACTGGGAAGATGCACTTTATTCGGAAGACGATGGTATTCATATTAATTGGCCTTCTTTGAGCTCTGGAGCGAGATGGTGGATGGGAGAGACGGAACGTAGTGAGAATAAAGAGTACAAGAAAGAAGTAGATGAGCTGATGCAGTTCATCAGTGATGCCAAGGCATATATGAATGATGCGAATGCGGAGAGGAATCTCAAGCTTGATGCAATGGTTCCAGTTCTCAAAGGGGAGCGTACTATTTACATGTATGCCAATCGTCCCAAAGAGATCGTTGAAGGTATTCAGATGCTTAAAGAAGCTGGTATAGAAAAACTGGTACTTACGGGCGGACGTGAGGTATGGGAGGTAAGAGATATTCTAAAATCTTACAAGGTGCCTGTACTTCTCGATAACGTACACAGAATCCCTGGAAGCAGCGATGACGATATAGATTGGTCTTACAGACTTCCTGGATTATTGGATGCTGATGGAGTGCTAGTTGGCTTGAATTACGCTGTTGGGAGTGTAGCTAGCGCGAGAAACTTACCATTCTTTGCGGGAACTGTGGCAGCTTATGATGTGGACAAAGAAGTAGCATTGAAAATGGTCACTTCCAATACTGCCAAAATCTTGGGTATAGATCAGCGCACTGGAACTTTGGAAAAAGGCAAGGATGCTAATATTGTGATATCTGAGGGGGATTTGCTTGACATGAGAGGCAATATCATTAGCTATTCTTTTATACAAGGTAGGGAAGTAGACTTGCATGCAATGCAGCAGCGATTGTATGAAAAGTTCAAGACAAAGTACTCTGGTAAATAGATAAATAGAGATAAAATCAATTTGAGGAGTAGCATTGGTGATTCAACTAATGAACTACTCCTTTTTTAATTGGTGTCTACATACTATAATCTAACTCAAGGCGGTGCGAGTAATTAGATAAATTTTTTAGCTAAAAACCAACTCATTTACTATTTTGCAAATTCATTTAATCTATGGCCAATGTTCTATGGCCTTTTATGAACAGATACCTAGCCGAAGTAAAGGAGGTCCAAAATATTAAGAGTGCGATTCTTGACAGGGGCTTGATTTTATCCTCAATAGCGGCCTGTTTCGTTTATCTAATTGATTGCGTATATTATGAATCGCCATACCCTTCATTACTGAAGGGATTGTAATATTTTAGTTAATTTTAGTTACCGTTTTTAGGAAAAGAATAATTGACTTTTACAAATCCATTTTGCTATCAGCGCTGTTTTCATTTTGGTCTTCGTGGACATTTATGAGGTGGGTGTTCTTTCCGCCAACAAGGTTCTACTGATTTTACTTCCCTTCATTACCTTTTTAACTCTTAATGGAATTTGGGCTCTAGCAGTATTTTGTATTTGTCTTTTGATGGTAATGGTGCTCGGTTACTTTCATTTGATTGGAATTCTGTCCGTAGACATTGAATCTACTACAGGATTAAAGGAATGGATAGTCCAATTCACCTTGATCGGATTGGTTAGTTTATTGATTTATTTGATTACCCAAAATTTTAAGGAATCTTATGAGCGATATATTAAGAACTTGGTGTTAAAGAATGAGGAAATTTCAAGAAAAGAAGAAAGCCTGACACTCTATAAAACACAACTAGAAGTACGAGTAGATGAGCGGACAAGAGACTTGAGAGACACCAATCTCAAACTTGCCGACAAGGCTCTTGAGCTTCATAAGACCTTAGAGAATTTGAATAACGCTCAAGAGCGCCTTTTGGAAACTGAAAAAATGGCATCACTAGGGTTGCTCGCTACAGGCGTAGCGCATGAGATCAATAACCCACTCAATCAAATAATACGTGGCGTTTCACTTTTAGAAATGAGAATGCGAGATGATGAGAATTACGCTAAAGACACGGAGATGCTTAGGCTTCTTAGTGAGGTGAAATTGGGCGTAAAGAGGGCTTCGAAAATTGTTTTTAGCCTCAATCAATATGGTCCTAATCATGCCTCCATGAATGAGCGATGTGATATTCATGATATTTTGAAATATTGCATTTTTCACTGTAAGCGAGATATGCCAGATAGTGTAACAATCGAAACTGAGTTTGATGCCACCTTATATGTGATGAATGGCAATATTGCCAAGATTCATCAGGTGTTTATCAACCTAATCTCTAACTCCGGTCAGGCTATCAAAGGAAAAGGATCTATAAATGTAAAAACGGCTAGTACATCCGATTTACTAAGTATAAATATATCAGATACAGGAGAAGGGATAGCTAAAGAGCATTTGTCTAAAATATACGAGCCGTTTTTCACAACCAAAGCACCCAGTGAAGGAACGGGACTTGGCTTGTATATAGTGTTTGGTATTGTCAGAGAGCATGATGGGAAACTATTTGTTACTTCGGAAGTAGGGAAGGGCACCGATATCAAACTCACATTTCCACTTTAGTCAGTAATCTTATAAATCCAGGTTTTGGCTATTCATTGTGACTTAAGATTACCCTTGATTAGCTCAAGTCTAATCAAGGGTAAGAGACAATTACATTGGTACTTCTAAGATGAGTAGTTTGCTATCTACAGCAGCGTTAATATTTATATTTTCACTTTCAGATATTCTTATCGCATCTCTTTTGCCCAGTGCTTCACCCGATATATCTATCGCACCTTCAAGCACGAAAACATAGATGCCACTGTATTTGTCGTGTTTGATGTACTCTAGGCTTCTCCCCCCATCAAGATCTGCTAAACTGAACCATGCATCCTGATTGATCCAAAGCGCCTTTTCGTCATCAGGTGCTACCACTGTTTGTATTTTATTAGATCTTCCTGATTCATCAAATGTGATTTGTTGGTAGCGAGGAGTTATGTTCTTCACCTTTGGTAAAATCCATATTTGAAGAAAATTAACAGGGTTCTCTTTGGAGTGATTGTACTCTGAGTGTGTCAATCCAGATCCTGCACTCATTATTTGCACATCACCAGTTCTAATCACTTCCGTATTACCTGTGCTGTCTTTATGTTCCAAATCTCCACTTAGTGGAATGGAGACAATTTCCATATTGTCATGGCTATGCGTGCCAAAGCCCATACCTGGAGTCACTATGTCATCATTGAGTACTCGGAGAGCGCCAAATCCCATTCTTTCAGGATTGTAATATCTCCCAAAACTGAAAGTGTGTTTGCTGTCTAACCAACCAAAATTAGCAGTGCCTCTAGAGGCGGCTTTGTGTATGATCGTTTTCATCATGCTACTATTTGTGTTTAAAATTTGCCATGAAAGGCTATTTCACTAAGGTTTTTTCTGTTTCGTGGCGCGAGTTCCCGTGAGCGCAATGGCTCCTCTAATTGATTTGCTTCACCGAAATATCCAGCTGCTATTACACTAATAGGCTTATATTCTTCTGATAAGTTGAATTGCTCCGCAATGATTGAAGAGTCGAATCCACCCATTTGATGTAAGCCAATACCCATAGTGGTAGCCTGAATGCTCAAGTTGCCTACGGCAAGTCCTAGATCATGTGCAGCGCTAGCATTGGTACGTCCATTTCTATCAAATGTAGTTTTGACTACTGTAGCGATGAGGACAGGCGCCTCGGAAGCCCAAGTCACATTACCCGGCATTAAGCTACTGGCAATTTTATCATAAGCTTCTTCACCTTTGAAGGCATAGATAAATCTCCAAGGTTGTTCGTTCATGCTGGATGCTGCCCATCTGGCTGCCTCCAATAAAGTGGTTAAATCGTCTTGAGTGACCTCTTGGTCAGAAAATGCTCGAGGACTCCATCTGTTTTTTATTGCTGATAATATTTCCAATTTGGTATCGGCTGTTTTGTAATTATCCATGATTTTTATTTTCATTCAAATTATTACACGTAATTACATTAAATGTAGTTACATATAAAATGAATAAATAGTAAAAACACTTCAATTCTTCACTGATCTTTTTTTTTAGGATTAATTGCTTCTCAATTTGTAGCGAAGCATCAGTCTTACCTCGGATTTTAGGTTGCCGTCAATGGCTGTTTGGCCCGAACCGATTTGGTCTATATTGGGATAATAGAAGCGTGCATAGCGCACCCAAAAAGTGAACGACTTTGAGGCCGTGTACTGCAGAAGGACATATGACCTAGTGCCAGTACCATAGTACGCCGGCAAGCTAAAGGCATACAAAACATTGCGTTCGTAAAGATACTGCCTATTATTGAAGTCTTCTGTTTCAAACACAGCATAGCGCGTGGAGAGTTTTATTTTCCAGAACTCAAGATTGACATCCTGTACCACAGCTATTCCTGTTGTTTTTACTTGCTCCTGCTGGAAGTTGGAACCTTGTACGCGCGTTTTGAAACTGAAGGTGCGCCCAACAGCATAGTCT
>JBLIFO010000219.1:0-4590 GCA_047633875.1 Marinoscillum sp.
ACAGGTATAGGCACCCTTCCTATCCTTTACTACGGTACTGAAGAACAAAAGAATAAATATCTCCCTTTGCTCGCTTCTGGTGAATGGAAAGCTTGCTATTGTCTTACAGAACCAGATGCTGGTTCGGATGCGAACTCAGGAAAAACTAAGGCTAAACTTTCAGATGATGGAAAACATTACATTATCAATGGTCAAAAAATGTGGATCTCCAACGCTGGATTTGCCGACCTCTTTATAGTCTTTGCTAAAATTGATGATGATAAAAATCTAACTGCATTCATAGTAGAAAAAGAATATGGTGGCATAACCATGAACGACGAAGAGCGCAAGCTTGGAATCAAAGGATCTTCTACTCGACAAGTTTTCTTCAATGACTGCAAAGTACCTGTTGAGAACATGCTTTCTGAGCGTGAAAACGGATTCAAAATCGCAGTGAATGTTCTCAATGTTGGTCGAATCAAATTGGGCTGTGGTGTAATCAATGGTTGCAAAAGCGTAGCTTCTCAAGCTACAAATTATGCAAATGAGCGCAAGCAATTTGGAGTATCCATTTCGAGTTTTGGAGCCATCAAAGCAAAATTGGCCAATATGGCAGCTAAGACCTATGCGATCGAATCAGCCTCCTATCGGGCAGGTCAAAATATTGATGACAGCATAGCAAACTTCATATCTGAAGGTATGGATAGCAGCAAAGCCAAGCTTAAAGCACTAGAGCTATTCTCCATTGAATGTGCAATCATCAAAGTTCACGGATCAGAAGTATTGGATTATTGTGTGGATGAAGGCGTGCAAATATATGGTGGTATGGGATTCTCTGAGGAAGCTCCAATGGCACGTGCCTATCGCGATTCTAGAATCACAAGAATCTATGAAGGTACCAACGAAATCAACAGAATGCTCTTGGTGGGAATGATATTCAAGCGTGCAATGAAAGGTGAGCTTGATCTCATGGGTCCAGCAATGGCTGTAGGCAAAGAACTTATTGGTGTTCCTTCTTTTGCTAAACTTGATCTAAGTGGCCCTATGGCTGAAGAGCACGAGGTACTCGGTAGATTGAAAAAAGCTGCATTGATGGTAGCTGGAAAAGCTGCGGAGACTTTTGGGCCGAAACTTAATGATGAACAAGAAATCCTAATGCATATCGCAGATATGCTCATTGAGATCTATGCCGCTGAATCTTCCATCCTTAGAACTCAAAAATTGATGTCATTATACGGAGATGAAGGAAGCCAGCTTTATCAAAACCTTGCAAAACTCTATTTCTATGAAGCAATCACTAAGATTCGCAACCATGGAGAAGAAGCTGTTGCTTGTTTTGCTACTGGTGATGAACTCAAAGTTCTCTTAATGGGAATGAAAAGATTCACTAAAGCTAACCCTGTTAACACTAGGGATTTGAGAGTAGCGATTGCTGATAAAATGATCAGTGAAAATAAATTTCCTTATAGCTTATACGCTTAAGGATTAAGATTCATAGTTGGTTGAAAATGAGAGCGCCGGTTAATCTGGCGCTCTTTTTTTTGTAAATATTTTACAATCGAAGGTTGTTACTAAAATATTTCAGATAATTGTTTTGATAATCTGACTTGCATTTGGGCGTAAAAAAAACTTATGAAACAGATAATCTTTATAATTCTTTTAGGAGCATTTTCATTTGCTAGTCAGGCACAACTAATCACAGAGAAAGACCTGCAAGACTGGGGATACGGAGAAAAGAAATTGGAAAATGCGCCAAAACGAGTATTTGTAAACCATTTTTTTGTGAATTATCAATTGATGTCTTCTAGCTCCGAAACAAGTACCACGGGAAAGTCGAAAGCGGAGATGGTTGTGGGTTTGTCAGGATTGGAGTTGAATGATTTTCAGCAAATCACTGATAATTCTTACAAAAAGTAATCAAAAAATTAACTGACGCAGGTTTCGAAATAGTGACGGCAGATGAAGCTCAAAAAACCGAAATGTTTAGTGACTGGCAGAGGATATCAGGAGGAGATCCTTCCAAAGCACAGCTAATGGGTTTTGTGTCTACAGCGCCGAATGATTATGACTTTTTTATGAAAAAGATTGATATTAGCGGGAAAGCAAAAAGCACCTTCTTTGACAGTACGCAGAAGCTTTCTAAGGAACTTGGTGAAATCCCTGTTTTTGAATCAGATGTAAATTTCCAGTTTGTAAGACTTGAGGGCAGCAGCTCATATTTGACTGAATCTAGCAAAATGAAGGGAACTGTGGATTATCAACTAGTTACCTCTGCTGTGGCTCAATCATCAGAAGGTATTTTTGGAGCAAAAATGGAAACTGTCCCTTCGTTGATAAGAATTGTCTGGAAAGGTGGCGCAGCTGGAGCTGGTGCACTTGCTATGGTGCAAGTATCACCTAAGTCTGACATTTCGATTCCTGGGGCAGTAGAAAATAAAAAATTTAAAGAATATGTGACGCCATCTGTTAATTATTTGAATTATTATAATGGTTTTCTAAGTATTGATGGCAAGGAAGTGAGAGTGACACATATGGTGAAAGCTGACCGAGATGCCTATGTGAGAAAAACAGAAGAAGCTTTGGATCAATATCTAGATTATGCAGTTTCTAAATTTATTGAAAACGCTAACAATTGATTTGGATCAATTAAATTCTAACATCTATTACAAATATTTCAATAAAAACATCATTTCCAAAAGCCGGCTAGTCTGGCTTTTTTAATTTATTGCAAATACGTTCATTTTAAATGCTGGATGAAATAATTTTAAGTCAAATGGCAAAAGGCATGGAATCATTCAGAAAATTGACAACTAAAGAAAAAGCACTTTCACTCAACCTCGACGATCGTATTTATGGCACAATAGCGGAAATCGGTGGTGGGCAAGAAGTTGCAGATTACTTTTTCAAGGCAGGAGCCGCTTCAGGTACCATAGCCAAAACTATGTCGGCTTATGACATGACTTTTAGTGACGCTATCTATGGAAAAAGTGACCGCTATGTCTGCGAAGATAAATTGATGCGAATGCTCAATCGGGAGTACTCTCTCTTATCCCAACGACTCACCCAGAGAGCAAAGCGTTCTCACTTCTTTGCTTTTGCTAATACAGTAGAAACCATCAATTTTAAAAGAACCAATGAGGGTCATGGATGGATTGGTTTAAGATTTCAAAAACACCCTAATTCTGATGCCAATGACTGTATCATCCATGTTATTCTGAGAGATAATGATCCACTCTGGCAACAACAAGTGCTTGGGATAGCAGGTGTGAATTTGATCCATGCATGCTTCCAGTATACAGAGCCAGAAGACATACTTAATGCGCTGAAAGACAATATCCACAGCAGTAGAATTGAAATTGACATGTTCAAAATCGAAGGACCAGATTTTCATCATGTAGATAACCGACTAATGAGTTTGAAACTTGTAAAAAATGGGTTGACTCATGCGGCAATGTTTAACCCAAAAGGGCAAGTTTTACAGCCTTCTGCAGCCTTGTATAAGAAAAACATATTTGTCTTACGAGGAAGATTTCGCCCAGTGACTCATGTGAATGTAGACATGATGCTCAATGGTATGCGCTCCTTCAGGAAAGAAAGCGACGTAGACATTCCGAACATTATGCCAATAGTTGAAATTACCCTACACGACTTGACTTTGGGTGGAGAACTTGATGAAAATGATTTCTTAGATAGAGTCGATCTACTTTGTTCGCTTGGGCAAAATGTAATGATCTCGAACTATCAAGAACATTATAAACTTGCCTCCTACTTAAGTCAATTTACCCGGCATAAAAAACTTGGAATTGTCCTTGGGTATAATAATTTGAAGCGGATTTTTGACGAAAGCTATTACGACAGTCTCAAAGGTGGAATATTAGAATCCTTTAGCAGACTCTTCGGAAGTAATGTTAAGCTTTATGTCTATCCAGCCTTGGAGCAAGGCTCCTCTGAAATTCAGACCTCAGAAAATTTCCAGCCATCGGAACATTTGAAACTTCTATATGAATACCTGAGAGTGAATAATAAGATTTCAGATATCAAGAGTTCAAAGGTTGAAAATCTGCATATCATCTCAGACGATGTACTTGCAATGATTGAAAATGATACTGAAGGATGGGAGCAATATGTGCCAAATAAAGTCGCAGAATCAATTAAATCAAACCATTTATTCAACTATCCTTACGAAATAGCAGAGGAAGAAGAAGATCAATAGTAAGCTATCATATTAATCCAAAATGCTTAATTGGGTTTTGCTATATTTGAATTTTGGATTTTAAAAAAGAATATGGCGGCAAGAGGTACATTCTCAAATAAATTAGGTTTCATTTTAGCAGCAGCTGGATCAGCGGTGGGATTAGGAAACATTTGGAGCTTTCCTTTTGAAGTGGGTGCCGGTGGTGGAGCAGCTTTCTTGATGATGTATTTTTTCTTTTGCTTCATCTTGTGCTTCCCAGTTATGGTGACTGAAATTGCCATCGGAAGAAAAACACAACTAAATCCAGCAGGAGCCTATGAGGCATTAGGTTTCAAAAAGTGGAGACCTCTTGGAATCCTAGGTATCATTTGTGGTGTTGTGATCCTCTCCTTTTATAATGTTGTAGCTGGCTGGGC
>JBLIFO010000220.1:0-4584 GCA_047633875.1 Marinoscillum sp.
GATCAACTGCATTGACTATAAATACACTCAAAATAAATGACATATAAATAGTTTGGTTACCCGTAGGATTACCTAGCCGTCGATGATGAACAATATTCTGATCGTAATTAAATCCTCCTGACACATTGGCCTTGGTCTGGAACCGCAAAGCTCTACCTGTTCCTATCTGAGGATACCCTTCTAATGTTAAGCCTGAAGCTTCAGCCGTCACTTGCTGTTGTGCATAATTCCCACCAGACACATACCAATCTGATGTATTAGAAGCGATGTTTCCCAGTGCTGTAGCATCAATGGCTGGTAAATAATCTTGAAACTCACCGTCGATTATATTTAGTCCATATTCTGACCAATAAAGTTTATCCTTGGGAACAAAAGCCTCCGAGGTGGTCTCGGTCTCATGCCAAACCCTTATATAGTCCACGTAAGCGCTGGTGAGATAACCATTTGGCTGAGATGTGAAGTTATCTCCCATTATACCAAAGCTAGCGCCATCCGATAACCAAAGGTATTCATCTACCTGAGGAATGAATTTAGCTTCTGTATAAGTAGCCGAAAGCACGCCATCATAGTAGATGGTCATTTTATCTGGCTCCCACAGAAAACCCCACGTATGGTATTGACCATTATGGATATTTGGGGTATTGTATTGTTTGGTCAAAGCCTGTTTATCAGCTCCATAACCATCTATATGCACTACGCATTTGGTGTAATTCTGAACCCAGGCCGATTCAAAAACATCTATCTCCGCTCCATCTCTACCTGAGTTGTCTACGTTGTTCATGTTTTGGCCTTGCAGCCAAAAGGCTGTATGAGTCCCTTTGGCAGCTTCGGCTATTTTGATACGTACTTCATAATACCCGAAAGTGGATTCATATTTATCCTTTGAATTGATAGAACCACAGTGCATGGTATTGAAATCGAATTTATCTACATCAAGTACTAGATTTCCTTCTTGCTCATAGGCATTGTCGGGTTTCCACCACCAGTCATCTATTTTCAATCCATCTCTGCCTGCTCTGGATTTTGGACTGTTGTCTATGTTCCATTTAGTAAGGTCGATAGTATTATCATTGAATTCATCAGAAAATTCAAGCGCATAATTGGCTGGCAAAGTCAAAGCTGGACTGACAGTTCCCGTAGCTGGATCTACAAAAGATTGAGTTTTTGCATGGAAGGTCATCAAACAGCAAAGGATCAACAATAAGGAAACTCTGGAAATAATAATCATGTGTGAAAATGTTGAGCTCCGATCAATTGCGAGTTGACAAGAATAGATGATTGAATAACTAAGTATAAGGGCAAAAAAAGAGCATAAATCCCCAAGGGGAGATATGCTCTCACTGATAAATCAAAAAACCAAATGAAGAAAAACTATTTCTTTTTTGACATGATCTTCTTTGCTCCATAAGCTCCACCTGCGAGCAGAAGTAAGCTCAATCCTCCATCTATGGGAGTAGCTGGTGGCGGCCCTTGCGCAAATGCTGAAGTAGCTATTAAGACCAATGAAAGTGATATTATGATATTTAAAGTTTTCATGATAGTTCAGGGTTAAGATTTACTTGATAAGAATTTTGCTGATTGAGGTATTCCCCGAAGATTTCACAGCGATGATGTAGATTTTGTTTTGAGAGAAGCTATATGCCACCTTGCTTACTGCGCCAACGTGATTTAACTGAGTCGCAAGTAGTTTTCTACCTGTAATATCAGAGATAGTCACTTCCATAGATTGACCTTTCAGCTCATTAGATGAGATTTTCAAACCATCAAGACTAGCATTCACTTCAAAATCTGAAGCAAGTAAATCTGCTCGCAAAATAGCTTTGCTTAAAGTCACTCTGAATCGTTTAGAAACTCCTGATTCAGCGATGAAGCTATAATTAGCATTTTTACTATCCAGTACGGTAGACTTTCCAAGAAGGTCATCATGAAGAATGATAGTGTATTCGTTACTCCAGTTGGTCAACTCACCAAGTGCTAACTGATAAGTACCAGCAGCTTCTACGGACATACCCAGTTTGATTTCTACTTCATCCAAATCTTTAGGAAGTGCTTGGATGGCAAGTGCTTTATTTTCAACTAAAGTATAAAGTTTAAGACTCCCTTTTGTGTCAATTTTTTGAGCGTCCAATCGATCAATACCCAATACAGAACCTTCGGCAAAACCTATCAATGTTTCATTATATAAATCATTGCCAGTCACATTCAATTTGAGTGTTTGGTATTCTGCATTGGATGTCTTTCTGTAAAAGCCACCATCAGTATTGTTGCCTGTTACCTGCATTGTATTGTTAAAAGTCAAAGCAGCAGCAGTTTTAGCTTTCACAAAAAAACCTTGTCCTGATCGGATATTTCCATCCCATAAAGCACTTGCTGCAGTACTTTCTGTGCCAACAGCTCCAAGATTATTGATCGTAACATAATCTGAGTTAGACCCTCTAGTCGTATTGGAGCCATTGTCGTCCCAAAGCCAGATAGATTCTTCTATTACGTTAGTACCTGCTGTTCCATTCACAGCGATCAAAACGTCATAATCGATAGCGGAAGCGTAAGGATTGGAAACAAGGTTAAATCCCTCGAAGTTATTCTCGTCCAAAGCATTAGTTGCGTCGTGATCCGTCAAGGTCAATGCACGTGAAATATCTCCGTTGTTTGGATAACCCGTAAATACCATTTCATCTGTGTACGCAGAAAAATATCCTTTACCTACAGCCAATGTATCTGTACTTGTTGCCATTTCAATAAATCTATCCAATCCATTATTTCCAGATCCCGCATTATCAACTGTAGAATTGTAGGCTACTGTCTCATCATAACCATAAACCAAAGCACCTAAATCAGAAACTCTTGCAATCTGCACTGGACTTCCCACTATGCTATATTGACCGCCAGTAAATCTCGTTTGTCTGTGTATAACATGATTGCTCCCTTGAATTCTGTCTGCTATCAATGAGGCTCCGGACATGATCTCAACGAATCCTAATCCGGTACCAGTAAGTTGACCACTCACAGTCAAGGTACTTGCACCACTCACTGTTAAAGAAGCTCCAGTTGCAACTTCCAGACTTGTAACCGTCACATTACTGTTAATCAAAGGCTGGTTAGTAACATCAGGTATCAATACATGATCGTTTGAAGTTGGTACAACTCCCCCAAACCAGTTGGCCGCAGTATTCCAGTCATTTGAAGTAGATCCACTCCACTCTATACCTCCAGATATTTCAAGTTTAATATCATCTACTAACAATGTATGAATAGCTCCAAATCGGTATTGTTGTAATCGGACACCTTCAGCACCAGCTTCTATAATAAATTCGGTACTCCAGTCTTGCCAAGCTCCAGTACCAGCGGCTACTCCATTGTTAAAATATGAGCTTCCTTGATCCGTGCCACTTGCATTAAGCTTTCTTATATTAAGCGGGTTATGATTAACTCCAGATGTATAAGTAGTAGAGACTGAAGCCCTATATGTTGCACCTACTTCCAATGGAAAAATAGATCTCAAAAGTGTAAATCCTGTTTTAGAATTATCACTTTTAGCATATCCATTGCTCCCATTATGTCCCTCTCCTGCTCGGATCACTGACTTACCTGTTCCTTCCCAAACTTCGTAACCTACGGTTGTGAGACTGATATCATTCCTGTAATTCTCAAAATCATCAGACCATACTGTTACGTAAGTCTGGGCGAGAGTATGCAATGAAAAGCCAGCGGTAAAAAAGGCCAGCGTCAAAATTTTAAGGTAATTGTGTTTCATCATTTTTTACGATTTAATTAGTTGAACTACGAAATCAAAGCTATTCTTATGACGTTTCGGCAAAGGGTAGATATGGTTCATTCAATGTGTGAAATAGATCAATTAATGATCTAAAAGCTGTTCTAATGCTTATTCGCGTCAAACGAAGGCAGTCAGTGAGTAAAACCTCACGGGCTTTAGATTCTATAATAAAACAAACAAGGCTCCCTGAGATATACCTCTGGGAGCCTTGCGGCATTCGATCAATCGGAAAGACTAATCCAATAAAATTTTCGTTTTTGTAACCTCTCCTGATTCTGTTGTAATTCGAAGTATATACACACCTCTATTAAATTTCGATATTCGATATCCCCCTTGTGAATCAAGTGCTAGCTTGTGCGCTCTACCTTCGATACTTACCAGAGCAATCTCCTTCACATCGGCAGGCAGATTGTCAATATGCAACAGGTCTGAAGCCGGATTTGGATAGATCAGTACTTCAATTTTTTTTTCTACTTTGAGTGGATCAATTTTCACATCCTCACTTGTGATCTTGAATTCGCTCGGGCTTTCATTCCATTCTAATCCCTCGCTAAGTTCGATGAGGCTAATGGTTCCATTCATGATCTCTTCTATATCATCATCGTCAGTGGCTAACAAAATTGTCTCTGCTGTAGTGCCTCCTTCTGGAATAGAAAGCTCGATATCTCTAATTGTATATTGGTCGTTAGCCACATTGCCAACAGCTAACTTGAAAGACTGAGGAGCTCCTATGGCGATTTCTGTATTGACTGTGATTGTCAACACTTCTCCCTCCGCAATGGTATCTGCACTTAATAAAATGGCAAGAG
>JBLIFO010000221.1:0-4581 GCA_047633875.1 Marinoscillum sp.
ACTATAGGTTCCCCCAATTTGAACTCCATCTTTTCGCCATCTATCAACTTCAAACTAGCCTTGAAACTAGCTTCCGAATAAGTAGAATTAATGATGATTTGTAACTCCTTAGTAACTTTATTAAAAGTGCCGATTTCGATATTAGGCGATTCCTTTTCTCCAGTATCTAGGAAATTACCATTTTGGGCTGCAACAGATGAATAAGCTTTAAGCTTACCTTCGGTATCTTCGATGAAAGTGGTTTGAAAGTTATATGATGCTGTTTTGTAAACCCAAGTTCCGATAAATTCATTGATTGAGTTTTGTGGAATTGAAATACTACCAGTGTAGATAGTCAGATAAATTAATAGAAGGTATAGAGCTCTCAAGATCGAAAATGTTATTATCTAAATTATGCAGGATCCACTGTAAAACAAAAAAGGCTTGAAGATTAAATTCCCATGCTTTTAGCACTTTACTATGCCTTTATTACTTGTCAGTTGAAGTGAGACTATTCTCCGTTCAGTACATTTGTAAAAATCCTTTTGAAAATAACAGAGGGAATTTAGACTGAAAGATATCCGTTCATTAGACAAGTATTCATCCAAAAAAAAGGCAATGAATAGAACTTGACTGAGATCAGAACGTATATTGAGATCATTACGAATTGTAACACTCTGCAATCTTCGTTACTTTAGTTTATGAAAACCATGAATTACCAAGAGCGCATAATTTCAGATTACAAAATTCTTTTGGGCAAACCAGTCATTAAGGGGACTAGAATTACGGTTGAGCTTATTTTAAAGAAGCTATCTGAAGGCGCTAATATTGAAGAACTTCTATCGATGTACCCTCACCTTAAAAGGGAAGATATACTAGCCGCGCTTTACTATGCTTCTGAGCGAATCGCCAATGAAGAGGTCCTTGTTACCAAGCCATGATTCTGGCAGACGAGAATCTTCCATTTAGTATTCAAAAGGCACTTGCAAAGGATGGAATAGAAGTTTATTCAATTGCCAAGAACCTCTCTGGTATATCTGATGCTGAAGTTATTGAATTCTCAAAGGAGCCAAGAAGGATTATCTTAACAGAAGACAAGGACTTTGGAGAATGGGTTTATGCCCATAAAGAAAAAGATGTTAGTGTTATCTTCTTAAGATATGAGCATGCAGATATGGCAAGAATTACAGAAATACTTGTTGACCTTGTCAAGCAAAAAAAGGCTGACTTATTTGGGAAGTTTACGACAATAACCATTGACAAAATAAGAATCAGGAAAATATAGACGGACTTATTCTCATCTAATCCTACCTAAAAAAAGCCTTGAAGATTAATCTCCAAGGCTTTTCTATTGTATGATCAATCCTTATTTAGGATCTAAAAGCATTTTTACTCTTTCCAAAGCATCTTCCAAGTGAATCTTCGACATTCTGTCTGAAGTTCTTGGAATAGCAGCTTGGATTCTAGACTGAAGTGTTTTCAACTCAGCACGAACTACTGGGCGAATATCTGATTGACTTGCATCGATACCAGGGCCAGTGAAGGCTCTGAATTGAGCAGGCGCAGGTGCTAATTCACCGGTTAACAAAGTCTCTAATCTTTCGATATGAGCTCTCTGTAGGTTTCTTCTGTAAGTATCAATTGTTTTACCTGCAGCTAACTCAGACCAGATGCCATTGCGAAGGTCAGCGAAAAGATCAAGGATACCATAGGCATTCTTTGAACCATTCATAGTTTCGTTTTCGATAACTCGTCCTAATTTTCTCCATTCTAAAATTGAATAAAGAGTTCTTTCTTGCATTGAACGCATATCTTCAACAGCACCGTAATCTTGTAATCTATTGATAATTTCACTATCCAAGATCCACATTGGAGTATTGAACAACTCAGCATTTAAGAACCTGATGGCGTCTTTTTGCAAATCTTTTGGAGCATGTGAATAAACTACACCAGCTTGATCAGCTGTTTTGTAGTCCTCTTTAACCCCACCAACATAACGGCCAACATGACCCATATAACGGTTGAATTGTGACTGAACTTCACCGTACATTTCTTCTAACTCAGAATAATCTGAACCAGGAACGTATGTCCACTTTTGCAAGTTGTTCATGATTACTTTCAAGTTTTTGATACCATAGGTGCTGGCTTTCATAGCGTTATCACCTAGGTCTTCACTTTGAGCAGTGTAATCATTGTTATTACCTTGTCTTCCGTATCTGTAAAGGGCATCACCGTTTTTATCTTCGATCCACTTTCTTAAAGTTGGCAACTCATCGTCAGCAGATGTTGCATCAAGAATTGGTCTGTAACCCCAAGAAATTGCGTATTTGTCATATTCACCAACTTCTGGCATTAAAGCAACACCTTTATCTTCTGGCTGCGCGATATAGTTAAATCGAGCATAATCCATGATTGAAGGTGCAGTTCCCATACGAGCTGTAAAAGAAGCTGAGCGTAAAGAATCTACAGGGTAAGCTACAGAAGAACCGAAATTATGTGGTAAGCCTAAAGTGTGACCTACTTCGTGAGAAGACACAAAACGGATCAAGCGAGACATTACAACATCATCAAATTCTGGCATTTGAGCTTGTGGGTTGATGGCAGCTGTTTGTACAAAGAACCACCTTCTCAATAAAGTCATTACGTTGTGGTACCAGTTGATATCACTTTCTAAAATTTCACCAGAACGTGGATCACTTACGTGAGGACCATTAGCATTTGGAATTGGAGAAGCTAAATATCTAACTGTAGAATATCTAACATCTTCTGGGCTCCAATCAGGATCTTCTTCTTTAGTAGGTGCATCTTTAGCAATAATGGCTTCTTTGAAACCAGCACGCTCGAAAGCTACTTGCCAATCTTCGATACCATCTTTAATTGCTTGAACCCACTCTTTTGGAGTAGCTCTATCGATGTAATAAACGATTTGTTTTTTCGGCACAACTAATTCTCCTCTTTTGAATTTGTCCATGTCCTCATCACGTACTTCTAATCTCCATCTGTCCAAATAGCGAACGGTTTTTGATTGCTGTATGTCCAAACCATAATCAGTTGTTCTGCTGGTAAACCAACCCACTCTTTCGTCTGCCATTCTGCGCTGCATAGGCACTTCTGGCAATAGAATCATTGAGTTACTCATTTCAACAGTAATTGCACCATCAGCATCATTGGATGGAGGTGCACTCGCTAAATAAGTTTTAACATGACGCAATTCAATGTTTTCAGGATAACTGCTTACGCGAGTTACATATGATCTTTTTTCATCCAATCGAGTCACTCTGTATTGAGTTCTGCTTCTGTTCGGTAATCCAAGTGGTTTAATATCACTTGTCAAAAGCGAAGAGGCATCAATCACAACACCAGAAGAATCTTTTGATATAGCCTCAATGTCAAAGGCTGCCAAAATAGGTTCGAAATTCGAGTTGTTTACCGCCTCGCTGATGGGTAATGAATCAGCAGCAGTGATCTCTGAAGAGATGATTCTAAGAAGAATTTTATTCTCAAATCTTTCCCATCTCAACATTTGCTCATTGGTTTTACCACCACCAAAACCGAGTCCTTCTGCGGTTTTAGCAATACGTGTTACCATTAGCATGTCACGGTTCAATAGATCGTTAGGGATTTCAAAGAAATATTTATCCTCAACTTTATGAACGGTGAAAAGACCTTCGTCAGAAATAGCATCTTTCGTGATAACTTCTGAGTAAGGTTTCGGTTCTCCTTTTTTAGGCTTTGGTTTAGCCTCTGGTTTAGCAGCAGGAGCTGCTGCTACAGTCTTCTCATCTTTTTTGTTGCGCCTTTGTGCAAAGGATGTCTGTGAAAGACCAACAATCATGAATGAGACGGCTGCAAATACTGTAAATAGTTTTTGCGAATTCAGCACAATCTTTTTCATTCTATAAATAGTTTAATTATTTAAGTTAAACTAAGGTCAAAAAATGGATGCAGAAGGCCATATTATTTAAATGGCAAGTCTTCGGTATAAAAGGGGGAAATTATCATTTATGAAAGTAGCAATAATCGGAGGTGGCTTGGCAGGTTTGGTGAATGCTATCTTGCTGTCTAGCAAGGGTTTTGAAGTCAGTCTTTATGAAAAGAAGCAATATCCATTTCATAAGGTTTGTGGGGAATACATTTCTAATGAAGTACTGCCTTTTTTAGAAAGGGAAAGACTACTACCCAAACAAATTACTCATTCTTCTATTTCTAAATTTCAATTCACTTCCGTCAACGGAAAAAGCATTGAAATACCTTTGGATTTAGGGGGATTCGGGATAAGCAGGTATGTTTTAGACCAACACTTGGTAGAGCTTGCCAAGGCTCGGGGTGTTCAAGTTTATGAAAACTGTACCCTTGATGAAGTCAGGTTTGCAGAAAATAGCTTCCTTTTGAGCTCGACAAATTCAGAAGAGTTTACGGCTGATTTGGTCATAGGCGCCTATGGCAAGAATGGTGTTTTGGATAAAAAACTGGAGCGCTCTCATGTTAATTTTGAAGCTCCTTTTATTGGGGTGAAATACCATATCAAAACGGATTATCCTAGAGATTTGGTTGCCTTGCATAATTTTGATGGAGGATATTGTGGCATCAGTGCGATTGAAG
>JBLIFO010000222.1:0-4578 GCA_047633875.1 Marinoscillum sp.
ATATTCACACCCTTATGTTTGCGGGCTTCATATAGAGCCACTACATAATCTGCGAATTTAGGGTGCTTCAAAGGTTCGATGATCTCAATATGATCCATATCTAGTACCAAGCCTAGTCGTAGGATGTCTTTCTGGATCTGCTCTACATTCCCTAGAATGATAAGGTCCACAAGATCTCTCGATGCAAGGATTTCAGCAGCCTTCAAGATGCGTTCATCTTGTCCCTCTGGTAAGACAATTCGCTTTTTGTCTGACTTGGCTTTTTTGAACAACCTATATTCAAACATTTTAGGAGTCAATACGCTACTAGGAGTCAGTACTTTCATTTTCTCCATTAGCTCATTGATGGCTATGTTTTTTTCAAAAAGCTGAAGTGCCAAGGAGATCTTTCGGTGGTTGGTTGGTTTGATATATGACCGCACATTGGAGACGTTTTGAGCTGTATCGAACGTATTGCTTTCCACAGCTAGAATAGGAACAATATCGGTGAGACCTTCTAATAGTTTTTGATAGGCTTCTTCCAACTCGTACCCAGCCGATAAGATGATACCGCTTAAAGAAGGATAATTGGATGACTGGTGAGCCTGCAATGTAGTCATCACTATGTCCCCACGATCACCAGGAGTGATTATAAGTGAGTTTTCCTTAATGCGCTTAAGATAGTTGTGCGGTTGCATCGCAGCTATGGTATAGTAATAAGCGAGTCTCTCCAATTGATTTTCACCATACAATACTTTGGCGCCCAGCGCATCCACAATTTCAGCGATGGTAGGACTGCTCAGTGCCTGATCTGGAGGTAAGAAATCTACGTTCCGCAGATCCTTGGGTAGATGTGCTTTGAGCTCTTTTTCTAAAGCGCCTTTGATTGAATCCGGTACCAGATTTACGATGACCTTTATTACTTGGCATCCGTTTGCAAGAAATCCCTCTACATTTTGATAAATCACATAGGCGAGTTCTTCAATACTCGTGACTTCATCAGCCTTACCCACCACTACCACTGGACTTCCAAGATTTTTAACTATTTCCTGATTTAGGTTGTACTCAAATACAGAGCTTTTTCCTTCATAATCTGACCCTTCAATGACGATAAAATCGAACTGATCTTCCAGCGCTTTATATTTTTCAATGATGCCATCTATGATTTCATCATGCTTGCCATGAGCCTCCAGATCTTGGAGCTGATCGGTAGTATAGCCGTATAGTTCCTCGTATTTGGCTGAAATCTTAAAATGCGTCATAAACAAGTCTATATCCTGATCGCGGGTTTCTCCTGGCTTGCTCTTGATGATAGGCCTGAATATCCCAACTTTCTGAGTAGATCGAAGCAAATGCTCCATGAAGCCTAGGGTAATAATTGACTTGCCGCAATAAGCTTCTGTAGGGTTGATATATATTGAATTATTCATATCTGCTGCTGATAAGTAAGGTTGATAGGCCCAATTGATTCATTTTGGAAACCGTTTATATATTCGAAATATTGAATTTTCGGCAAAGCTAAATGAGTGATTATGCTGTGAACATAACATAGATCAGGTAAACATGAAAGACTTATCATCTGAGTGTCTGTTCCATGGTCGGTTTGATGAACAATTGGAACTAATAACTAACATCAAATCCAACTAGTTAATTAGAGATATCGACAAGCTAAGATGGGCATACAATTATGGTTTCTTTCATCTAATTGATTTTTGGCCAAAGCTTCTTGATAACAAAAGTGCAAATGGTAGCAATCACAAAAAGGATCAAACCAATTATATATTTGCCATATATGATCATCCCTGTTCCCATGAGCAATGAGTAGACACCTATGGTGCCAGCCATCATGCAAAGAATCCCAACAGGTACTTTCCATGTTTCTGCTTTTGCAGTAAGTAGGCCTGATTGCTCCGCTTGATTCGAGATTCGTCTCCATCCTGGACCACCTGGGTTCACTTTATTGATAAAAGAAATCATCTTATCTAAAGAAGTAGGTGCAGTTGTGTAGGCTACTATCACCCATCCCACAGTTGTAAGTCCAACACCAATTAATAATTCCATCCAAGTAGGGAAGGCCTCAAATCCTAGCTTTGTGTGTATGACACCAAAATATATAGCTACTAAAAAGCTAATGATCATTGCTGCTAATTCAGTCGCTGCATTAATCCGCCACCAAAACCATCTTAAGATGAAGATTAATCCAGTGCCGGCACCAATTTGCAAGAGAATGTTAAACGCACTTAGTGCATTGTCCAGTACCAATGCAAATAGCATGGTCAAAATCATGAGTACGACCGTTATAATTCGTCCAAGGTTGAGCATTTCTTTTTGAGATGCTTCTGGCTTCACGAAGCGCTTGTAGAAGTCATTGACGATATAAGATGCACCCCAATTAAGGTGGGTGGATATTGTCGACATATAGGCAGCAATCAGGGAGGCAACAACCAGTCCTAGTAATCCTGCGGGTATAAATGTGAGCATTGCAGGATAGCCCATATCATGGTTAATGATGCTTTCGGAATCTGGGAATGCTGTCTTAAAACTCTCTAAATCTGGAAATACTACCAGGGAACATAAGGCAACTATGATCCATGGCCAAGGACGAAGTGCGTAGTGGGCCACATTAAAAAAGAGCACAGCTTTTATGGAATGGTCCTCATTTTTAGCCGCAAACATTCTCTGTGCTATATAGCCTCCACCACCTGGTTCGGCTCCTGGATACCAGACGCTCCACCATTGCACGAGTAAAGGCATTAGAAAGAGCACCACAAATACTTCCGGATTAGATAGAGATGGGAATAAGTCTAATTTACCAACCACATCCTCATGGTTTAGGAGATTGGTGAGTCCGCCAACTTTAGGGTGACCTAGAGCTACTACCGCGGCAATGATAGAACCCACAATAGCGAGGAAGAATTGAATAAAATCAGTAATCAACACACCTCTCAACCCACCGATTGAGCTATATATTACCGTGATGGTACCCGCTATTAAAACGGTTTGCCAAGGAGCTAGTCCCATTAGCACACTTCCAATTTTAATGGCGGCTAGAGATACGGTAGCCATAATCATCACATTGAATACTAACCCAAGATAAATCGCTCGAAACCCTCTTAGGAAACGTGAAATTGTACCGCTGTATCGGAGTTCATAGAATTCCACATCTGTGATAACACCTGATTTTTTCCACAAACGTGCATAAACGAATACAGTCAGCATACCCGTAAGAAGGAACGCCCACCATGCCCAGTTACCTGAAACGCCATTTTGCCTTACAATATCAGTGACCAGATTTGGAGTGTCCGTAGAGAACGTAGTAGCCACCATAGAAACGCCCAAAATCCACCATGGCATTTTTCCACCCGCGGTGAAGTAATCATCAGAATTTTTTTTCCCTGTTTTTGCTGCCCATATTCCTATGGATAGGGAAATAATGAAAAAGCCAATGACGAATCCCCAATCTAACGCGCTCAATACCATGAATCTTATTATTTTTTTTAGTTTGAAATAAAGATAATAGAAGTTTAATCTTAGTTTTCTTTAATGTGATTTACTATTGGCAAATCAATCTTCGACTACAACTTCATATACTCGACATTTTATTTTTTAAATATCTTCGCTCTCATCACTAAAGCTCAAAAACGCTGAACCTTCTCAATACCACTGTAACCACAGACGCCTTCGAAAGTACCATTACTGTTGACTGTGCAGTTTTTGGCTTTCAAGACAATGAGTGGGCTTCAAAAAGGGGTAAAAGTAAAAGCCATAGCACCTGGCTATATAGCCACAGATAACACAAAAGCACTTCGTGAAGATGAAGGTAGGAATGAATCTATTTTGGCTCGAATTCCTTAAAATAGATGGGGGAATCCAGAAGATTTTAAAGGACCTGTCGTATTCCTGGCAAGTGAAGTAGCCGGCTACATGAATGGCACCATCATCACCGTAGATGGTAGATGGATGGGCAGATAGACACTTTCTGTGAAATTGCTTGTTAGTGAATAGATAAATTCTCGAACATTTTCGGGTTGTTCCGTGAGGACAAGAAGCAAGGCCAAGATAATTTATTGAAGCTCAACTTACCAATTTCATTTAGTGTCATCCTGAGGCGGCTTTCAAGCCGAGACTCGAAGGGTAGACACTGTGCAGAATTTAGTCTCCCTTCGATAGCACTCGCAGCGCTCGTACTCAGGGTGACAATTCGATCCAATCGCCTAGCTTCGAGTCTTCTCGAACTTTTTAGGGTTGTTTCGTGAGGACACGAAAGGCCTATATTTTGATATGAAGGTGTAGATACAGTCTACACCTAGTGGGGTAAATATGGCTTAGCTATCGGCGTGATGTCCTTCGTTAAAGCTTGAGTAAAAAATTTTCTCTTTTCATACCTTTCTGATGATATTGATAGGCAGTTATTACTGCTTTTTCTAAAACTTGTTTTAGGGCATTGAAATCTGACGGCTTAGTAATGTAGACGTTTGCCCCATTGGAGAAAGTTTCTTCTACGTCCTTTTGATTGTTGGATGTAGAATAAATAGCTACGGAAATATTTTTTAGCTTCTCATCGCTTCGTATTTCTTTCAAACATTGTAGCCCGTCTTT
>JBLIFO010000223.1:0-4535 GCA_047633875.1 Marinoscillum sp.
CAAAACTGGCCGACTTTTGACAAAACGTTAAGAAAGCCGTATTTTCAATGAATCTCTACACTTAAATTTTGATAACCATGAAATTCCCAATCAACTACACTTTAATACTGGGCCTAATGATTTTAATATCCTGCGCCAGTAATAATGATCAAAACAGCATTGAATCTTTAACCACACCAAATGGTTTTGTTAGTTTAAAAGATTCAGAGATCTCTAAAGAATTCTCTAGTAATGAGTACAAAAAAGCAGGTGGGATAATTAGCCTTGATTCAGCAAAATCAAAGCTTGCTAGAGGAATAGGTCGGGCACAAACCAATAAAGAGAATTATGGATTTGTTATTGGCTTGGATAGCCTCAAGGAGTATATTGCTCGAATAGATTCTATTAACTCAATAAGTCCAGATACTATTCAAGCAGTCAGAATTTATTTGGTTACATCATATATTAAAGAATCTACACCTCCTAGAAAGTGGAAAGAATATCTTGATGTAATGGTAGTGCCAGTCGTATCAGATGGAAGCAATTATAATGATCTAAATGATCCTGGGGCTCCCCTACTTGGTGGTGAATTTCCTGGAGTTTTGAATAATTCGATGCCTTGTCCCCAATCATGCCCTTAATGTGATTATGGAAAACCTATTTATGTATTCCTCGGTTTTCTCAGCTTTGATTCCAATAATTATAGGATTTAAAAAACTTAAAGAACAAACTAGGATCGGCTGTCTGATTCTAGTTTTAGTCCTAATTTCATTAGGAAGCGATATGCTTTCATATATCTCTGCTGTAATATTTCATAATAACTATTGGGTTTTACACATATATCACATCCTAGAAATTATGATCCTATCCCTTTTTTACTTCTACTTTCTAAGGAGTAAAACACACCTATACTTTTGGATGATATTTCTATGTATTTATCTCTTTGATGTAATTTTTGTTTCTAATATAATTGAAATGAATTCAGTCCTTATTGCCGTTGAAAGCTTATTATTCATCCTTTACGGCGTGCTAGGATACTTCCGCCTTTTTAAGGAGGAAGTGCATCTGTTTTTAGACAAATCACCTGAGTTCTGGTTTAATACTGCTATAATAACCTACTTTTCAGGCGCACTCTTCTCATGGTCTATGTTCCATTATTTGCATCAACCAGATGGAAGTGGAGCTGGAACCTGGGCTTTCCACAACATCGCCAACATTCTTAAAAACATTTTATTTGCCATTGGACTATGGAAAGCCAGAGCAGTAGCTTAAATACGGAGATGGTGCTGGTATTAGGCACAAGTGGAATGCTCTTGCTCACTGCAGCTATAGCCATTTTCATCTATCTCTATCAGCGCAAGCTTATCAAGCGTAAACTGGAATATCAAAAAGTGGAAGACTTGCTAAAAAAGCAAGAACTCAAGACGGCTTATGCCATGCTGGCTGGTCAGGAGAAAGCGCATAAGCGCATTGCTGAGGAGCTTCATGATAACCTTGGTAGTATTTTAGTCACGTTGAACATGTTTGCGGACACCCTTCAGAAAAAGACCAATCCTGAAGATCAAAAGAAACTTGCGCAGAAGATCAGTGAAGTTGCCCAGATCGCTAATGAAGCCACTCGAAAAATTTCACATAGCTTAGATTCAGGTGTGTTGAAGCATTTCGGATTGGCAACAGCCGTACAAGAGTTGGTAGATGCCGTGAATGAATCTCAAACAATAAACGTATCGAGTCATGTACAGCTGGAAGAAAAACTGGATAGTGAAGTGAGTCTCAACATCTATCGCATCATCCAAGAGCTCATCAACAATACACTAAAACACGCCCATGCTTCTACAATCAATATTGACCTCAATCAAATTAAGGACACATTGACGCTCATCGTCGAAGATGATGGCGTAGGGTTTGAGCGAACTGACCTAGATGCAAAGAAAGGAATGGGGTTGAGAAATCTTGAATCCAGAGTTGAGCGGCTGGGCGGTCAGCTAACTTTAGACAGTAAAAAGATGAAAGGAACCACCACTATCATAGAAATTCCATTATTATGAGAAATATCAAAATACTGCTCGCGGATGATCACGCCATAGTCATGGAAGGGCTTCAGGCAGTGCTAAGTACAGATGAAGAAATATCTGTAGTTGGTACAGTGGGTGATGGCGAACAGGCGATCCAGTTTGTGAAGCAAAATGATGTAGATGTGGTCATCTTGGATATCAATATGCCTGTAATGGATGGAATCAGCTGTGCTAAGATCTTGAAGAAAGATTTTTCGCACATCAAAATCATCATCCTTACCATGTACGCCCAAAAATCATTTGTGGAAGAAATCGTTAAAATTAGAATTGATGGATGTTTGCTGAAAAACAATACAGGCAAAGAGCTGATAGATGCTGTGCTCCGCGTAATGAGCGGAAAACTGTATTATGATCGTATCGGTACTTTTATATCTGAAGAGGAGGAAGTAACCCAATACAAACTCAGCGAAAGGGAGATAGATGTGATTAGATATATGGCAGATGGACTCACCAGTGGAGAGATTGCTGACAAGCTCTTTATCTCAGAGCACACAGTAAAAACACATCGGAAAAACATACTAAAGAAACTGAATGTGCACAATAGCTCACAGGCTGTTCAGTATGCCGCCCAAAACAAGCTTATTTAAGCGTAGAATAAGACTTAAGAAAATTTCGAATTCACTTTTACCAATTGCGAATATATTATCTATATTTGCACTCCTTTTTGAGAAACACTCAATACACATACTTATGAGCGATTTACTGAAATTCATAGAAAACGAAAGCAAAGCGAATAAACCTGCGTTCCCTGCATTCGGCCCTGGCGATACCGTCAACGTACATTACAAAATCAAGGAAGGTGAAAAAGAACGTGTACAGTTGTTTCAAGGAATTGTCCTTCAAATAAGAAACGTAAACTCAAGCGGAGAAACTTTCACTGTAAGAAAAGTTTCTAGCGGAATCGGTGTAGAAAGAATCTTCCCTATCCTTTCTCCAAACATCGACAAGATAGAATTGGTAAGAAAAGGTAAAGTAAGAAGAGCTCGTTTGTTCTACTTAAGAGGATTGAAAGGTAAAGCTGCAAGAATTAAAGAAAAGCTTTAATTCTTTCTTAAAAGCATTCACAAAGCCAACTTTATTTCATAAAGTTGGCTTTGTCGTTTCTCAGCTTCTCGATTTTGCTGACTTATTGGCAGTATTTCAGGCTTTTCAAGAACCTCTACCTAGTTGAGTACGCTTTTTGACTTCTCATACCTATGAAAATTTCTTTTCACAAATACCAAGGTACTGGCAATGATTTCATGATGATCGATGATCGGTCTGGTAGCTTTCCAGTTTCCGACACTGCACTGATTAGCCACCTCTGTGATCGAAAAATGGGCATAGGTGCCGATGGTGTAATCCTAATACAAAATCACACTTCTCTAGATTTCAAGATGATCTACTTCAATCCTGATGGTAGCCAAAGTCTTTGCGGCAATGGCAGCAGGTGCGCTGTGGCATTCGCCAAAAGTCTGGGACTCATCGGTGAAACTTGCACTTTCGAGACTACAGACGGAGTTCATGACGCCTATTTTGATGGAGATATCGTGCACTTTCATTTGCATGATGTGAAAATGATTACCAGAAAAGGAGATGATTGGTTCATCAACACTGGCTCGCCACATCACATTCAGCTTACTGAAAACCTCGATGCTATTAATATAATAGATCAAGGAAGCACTATCCGATACAGTGAGGCCTATCAGCCTGCAGGCACGAATGTTAATTTTGTGACACTTGCCAAAGACCATATTTCCGTAAGGACGTATGAACGAGGTGTAGAAGGTGAAACACTTTCGTGCGGCACAGGAGTTACGGCTTGCGCATTGGCGGCTTCTTTTATGAATTACTCAAGTCCAGTGACTGTAAAAACAAAAGGCGGAAAACTATCCGTTTCGTTTACACAAACTGAAGACGAGTCCTTCGAAAATATTTACCTTGCAGGTCCTGCAAAAAAAGTATTTGAGGGGACGGTGGAAGTGTCCTTTTAAGGCATTCCCAATTAACTTTAAACAAGAATTAAGAAGAAACATACATGCTGGATTTAATCACCAAAGGATTAACCAAAGTATTTGGTACCAAAGCAGACAAGGATGTCAAAATCCTTACTCCATATATATCCAAAATCAATAACGAATTTACCAAACTGGCCACCATCACTGATGATGAGTTACGCGGTAAAACGGAATACCTCAAGGGCATCATTGCAGATAGACTAAAAACTGTAGACGATGAATTGGCATCCCTTCACAAGCAAGTGGAAGAAGATGAAACCATTGATATACTGGACAAAGAGCAACTTTTCGAGCGAATCGATGAGCTGGAGTCTAAGCGGGATGAAGAGCTTGAAAAAGTGCTAATGGACATCCTTCCTGAAGCCTTCGCTGTGGTGAAAGAGACTGCCAGAAGACTTACCGAAATCAAACAATTGGTAGTGACAGCTACTATGCTCGATCGTGAGTTGGCAGCTACCAAACCGCATATTAAAATCGAAGGTGA
>JBLIFO010000224.1:0-4528 GCA_047633875.1 Marinoscillum sp.
TGGGCTTAAGTGAAGGAAGAAGTTCTGAACATTGGGTCGATTTTGACTTCTTCGGACATCAATTGGTTTTGCATCTCTCTGGAGAATTAAAGAAAGATTTGGACAGCAATCCTGTAGATGGGCATGATGTTCCGATTCCACATTTCGGAGTGGTACTGGAAATGCCACAATGGCAAGCACTTGCTGATCGCCTTACAGGTAAAGGAATTCACTTTCTAATAGCACCACATATCAGGTTCAAGGGGCAGGTGGGAGAGCAGGCCACTATGTTTTTCAAAGATCCCTCTGGTAATGCGCTGGAGTTTAAAGCCTTTGCGGATTTTAGTCAGCTTTTCGCTAAATGAGTCTGCGTAAACCAAAATATCGTCAGCTCTCTACAGATGAACTTCAAGAACTTGAAAAAGAGTTTGTGCATTACCTGATCGTGAATGGAATAACTGCAGAGGATTGGGGGAGGCTCAAGGAAGACGAGCTTGAAAAAGCTGAAGATATACTTACTCTCTTTAGTGATGTGGTCCTAGAGGGAGTTCTTATAAAAATTAATTTCCTAGAATTCAGATCCAACAATGACATTAAGGTGTTTCAATGCCTTAAAGATAAGATTGTAATGGTTGGGCTCACTTCAGACAATCCTGAGATCGACTTTACAAGGCAGGATATCATTAACAATGCAGGCACTATTTCTCCAAAGGGTTTGAAAGCTTATACACTGAGTAAGTCGTACCAAAAGCCGCGTGAAGAAGAACTGTTTCATTTGATATCAAATGGCTGCCAAATCAGCGACAGTAAGCTATTTAAATCAATTTCGTTGGCTTTGATGAATTTGAATATTGGGGAGTAGATTCTGTTCACGTCTGAAACCAAAAAAGGAGCCGAAGCTCCTTTTTTAATATTATTAATCAAACCTACTCAAGGCTTGAAACTAATTTTTCGCATACGCAATGAAAGAGGAGTAACTTCCACATATTCATCCTTGTTGATATATTCCAAAGCTTCTTCCAAAGAGAACCTTTTCGGAGGTGCTATCTTCATACTAGCATCAGTGCCTGACTTACGCATGTTAGTCAATTGCTTGCCTTTCTGTACGTTAACAGCGAGATCATTAGCACGTGAATGCTCACCAATTACCTGGCCTACATACAATTCTTCACCAGGTGCTACGAAGAACATTCCTCGATCCTGAAGTTTGTCGATAGAGTAAGCTGTTCCCGGTCCAGTTTCCATAGAAACTAAAGAACCATTGAGTCTTTCAGGAATTTCACCTTTGTAAGGCTCATAGCTGTTGAACCTGTGAGTCATTACTGCTTCACCGGCTGTAGCTGTAAGTACCTGATTTCTAAGGCCGATTAAGCCACGTGCAGGAATATTGAATTCCAAATGCTGTACATCACCCTTAGGCTCCATGATGGTAAGCTCACCTTTACGCTTAGTAACAAGCTCAATTGCTTTACCAGAGACACTTTCAGGTACATCAATTACCAAATGCTCTACTGGCTCATGTTTTATTCCATCTATTTCTTTGAAAATTACTTGAGGCTGACCTACTTGGAGTTCATAGCCCTCACGTCGCATAGTCTCAATCAAAACTGATAAGTGGAGTACACCTCTACCATAAACAAGGAATTTATCTTCACTGTCAGTAGACTCTACACGTAGAGCAAGATTTTTCTCAATCTCTTTCATCAAACGATCACGTAAGTGTCTTGATGTTACAAATTTTCCTTCTTTACCGAAGAAAGGTGAGTTGTTGATAGTGAAAAGCATGTTCATCGTTGGCTCATCTACTCCAACTCTTGCCAAAGGCTCTGGATTGTCAAAATCAGTGATCGTGTCTCCAATATCAAAAGCCTCAATTCCTGTAACAGCGCAGATATCTCCGCATCCAACTTCTTCTACACTACGCTTCCCAAGTCCTTCAAATACGTGCAATTCTTTGATTCTAACACGAACTACTTTTCCGTCTGTTTTAGTCAGGCCAAGGCTTTGGCCTACTTTGATAGAACCTTGGTGAATTCTTCCTATAGCGATACGACCTGTAAAGGCTGAAAAATCCAATGAAGTGATTTTCATACGAAGTACACCTTCTTTTTTCTCTGGTGCTGGAATGGTTGCCAATATTGCATCTAACAATGGCTCTAGGTTATCAGTCTTAGTTTTCCAATCTGTATTCATCCAACCATATTTGGAAGAACCATACAAGGTAGGGAAGTCTAGCTGATCTTCTGTTGCATCCAAATTGAACATAAGGTCAAATATTTCCTCATGCACTTCGTCTGGTCTGCAGTTTTCTTTATCCACCTTATTAACTACCACAATTGGCTTCAAGCCTAATGAGAGTGCCTTACTTAACACAAATCGAGTTTGTGGCATGGCTCCCTCAAATGCATCTACTAATAGTAATACTCCGTCAGCCATACTCAATACACGTTCTACTTCACCGCCAAAATCGGCGTGACCAGGAGTATCGATAATGTTGATTTTTGTCCCTTTGTACTGCACCGAAACGTTCTTAGAAAGGATAGTGATCCCCCGTTCTTTTTCCAGATCGTTTGAGTCAAGGATCAAGTCATTATTGTCCTGTGTCCGCTTCGAATCGTTAGCCTGTGCTGCGTAGATGATTTTATCCACCAACGTTGTTTTACCATGGTCAACGTGAGCGATAATGGCGATATTTCTTATTTCCGTCATATGCTTATTAAAAGAGCGCAAAAATACTTTTTATATAGTCAAGAAGTCATAATCCGACAAAAAGAATTTGTTAATATTCACAGAAGCTTCAAGATTGCTTAAATATCTCGTCTAAATAGCCTCCAATAAAGATGTGAATGGAAAGAGGGAGGGATTTGTTATGGTTATTGATGGATAGAATTGGAATAAAATTGGTGGCAGATGAAGCTATATTTGTTAAGTGAGAAACTGATAAATGATCTTTCAACATTAACTAAAAACTGCCCCTATGAAAATATTGATGTGGACCTTGATGGGCTTGATAGTACTTATTGGTGCTTATTTGGTAGGCCCTAAAGTTCAATACGAGTCTTTAGAAAATCCTGAAATCAGCTCTTGGAATATTTCCTTAGATAGTCTTGATAGTTATGTGAACACCAAAGAAATGGGTGTTCAATATCTAAAACCAGATAATCAATCACGTTTAGTATGGCTTGATAGTATTCGAAAAACTTCTTTTAGCGTTGTTTACTTACATGGATTCAGTGCAAGCCCCTTTGAATCTGATTCCACGCCCTTTCATTTAGCGAAAGCTTTAGGCTGCAATCTTTACATACCGCTATTAGCTGGTCATGGGTTAGGAGGAACTGAGTCCTTTGCAGAATTGACGCCAAATGATTTAATCAAATCAGCCAAGGAAGCTGTAGCTATCGGACAGTTGATAGGAGATGATGTCATTCTGATGTCTTGTAGTACTGGTAGTACATTATCAATATATCTAGCCGGTGCAAATAAAGAGTTGATCGATGCTTTGATCATGTACTCACCAAATATTGAGTTGGCTGATCCTACAGCAAAACTGATCACTGGGCCTTGGGGAAGCAAAATCTTAAAACTTGTAACTGGTGATTATTGGAACCCTGAAGGGAAAAGTGATGATTATGGAAAGAAATATTGGACTATTACTTATAAAACCGAAGGGCTTCTTGCACTTCAAAGTCTCCTAGACCAAACGATGAAACCTAAAATATTTGAAACGATATCTCAGCCATATTTCATAGGCTATTATTATAAAGATGAAGAAAATCAAGACCATACGATTTCTACAAAGGCCATCGTGAAATTTGATCGCCAAACTAGCACAAGTACTTCGCTAAAATCTGTAGTAGCATTTCCTGATGCTGGTGAACATGTAATAGCAAATTATCATAAAGGGAAAAATGTGAAAGCTGTTTACGATTCTACCTTGGTCTTTGCTTCAAACATTCTTGGTCTACCAAATTGAAATTGATGCTAGAGGACTCTCAAGTGGTTCAAAGTGTATTTGGTGGATACTTAGAAGTCTCAGAATTAAACTCACATATTCATGTCTACTTGGAAATCACTTCTGGAATTATCTCAATCAATTAAAAATGAAATTTCACAGATCGCAACTCAAAATATTGAAGAACTTCAATGGAAAAGTGACCCGAAAAGTTGGTCAATTTTGGAAATACTGAATCATCTCTCACTTATTTATGAACTTTATGCTGATAATCTTGATAGGACTATTCAAGCGGCACCTCAACCTTTAAGGAAAGATCAAGCGATAAAGTATTCTTTGCTAGGGCGATTATCTATTTTCTCACAACGCCCTAAAAATGACAAACGACGCATGAAGATGAAGACCTTTGATTTTTTCCAACCTGACTATAAATATTGTGAGAATCATGAAGTGGTAAAGAGGTATCTAGATAATAAAGAGTTTTCGAGTAGCTTTTGAAAGAAGCTTCTACTAGAGACTTGGCTGGACTAAAAGTACCAACGGCACTAGGGCAAAAAGTCAGATTTTATGTGTCAGGGTGTTTTGATTTTATCTTTG
>JBLIFO010000225.1:0-4506 GCA_047633875.1 Marinoscillum sp.
AATGGAAATGCATTGACTTTTGGATTGCGCTATGGACAGGCAGAATTTAATGACAAACTGACTTTTGAATCAACTGGCGGCTTTTTTGGTGATCGCACTTTGTCAGGATCAAATCCAGACCTTACGGCCCGATGGCTGGAGCTCACGCTTGGATTAAATGCTCGGGTATTTAAAAACCTCTCTTTGGGTTATACCATACGGTACAAAGTGCTCCGTAGTGTCAAAGAAATTGGAGAAATGGCTCCTTACGATGTGCCGGGCTTTGGGCTATACGAGGATAACACTGGCGTTCAATTCAATTTTTATGTTGGGTGGGTAATCCCTCTTCGTGAAAAATATCCTGTGGAAATAGAAGAGTAGGTTTATTGAAAGCGCACGTCGTTTATCAAATCACCAAAATCTTTACTGATCAATTCCATCACTCGGGCCTTATTATTGGCCATTTCCTGCTTCAATGGTGCAGAAGTGAAGGTGGCAAAAAGGGTTTTGTCTTTGATATACAATGAAGAAGTCCTACTGGCTATGGGCTTGCCCATAATCGCTTCCCAAGACTCAATCAATAGCTTTTCACGATATTTCGTGTCAATTTTTTCGACTTGAAGAAATTTTCTAAACGCACTAGTAAAGGTGTCTGTGTTGTTTTTCTTCATTTTAAAATTCCTTTCACAATTTCGAAGTAAGATACATCAGGTATCTGGCCGAAGATGGCTCTTGACCTTTCTTCTCGCGCGTCAGTGATGAAGATTTGTGAAAACCGATCCTTATCTGTGAGTAAAGAAACGAGCCTGCCTATTCGCTCATCATCTAGTTTATCAAAAATATCATCCAAAAGTAAAAATGGGTTAAAGTGCTTTCGAGACTTTAAAAAGTCATATTCTGCCAATTTCAGGGCAATCACAAAGGATTTTTGCTGGCCTTGTGAACCATATTTTTTAATCGCTCGGTCATTTAGGCGAAACTCATAATCATCTCTATGCGGACCTTTGGATGTCCGCTGCAAAATTACATCCTTTTGAATGCTAGCCTTATATGCTTTCTCAAAATCCTCCTCTAAGACTTCCGATTTAAAGGTGATTTTGGGAGATTCTTCACCGTCAAATATCAAGCGATAATTCTCTTCGAAAAAAGGACTGAAGTCTTCAATAAAAGCTTGTCGGACCTTCCCAATCTTAGCAAAAAGTGGAAGCAGACCTTCGTCATATACACTCAGTAATTGGAGATTAATCCTCTGTTTACCTTCATTACTTTTCAGAAAACTATTCCGCTGCTTCAATAATCGCTGCATCGCAATGAGCAACTCCAGATACCCGCGATCTTGTTGGGAAATCACACTATCCACAAACTTTCTCCTCACCTCGCTACCTTCTCTGATGATCTCCGTATCATCAGGAGTGATCAGCACTGAAGGTACTTGACCGATATGGTCACTTAGCTTTTCAAGCTCTTTGCCGGAAACTTTGAATATTTTTTTCTTCGCGCGTTCATAGTAGCAGATCAATTTTTCTGAGCCTGCTAAAGTTTCCAGCTGCCCATTTATTGCGAAAAAGGGCTGTCCATGACTTATATTTTGTTGATCTAGCGAATTAAGTGCACTTCTTGTCATGGATAAATAATGTATCGCATCCAGAAGGTTGGTTTTGCCCATGCCATTCTTGCCTAAAATGCAATTAATAGCGCTTCCAAAGTGAATATCAAAATCACTATAGTTCTTAAAGTTTTGCAGTTTCAGGCTATTGAGCTTCATACATTTTGCAGCCAATGCATTTTCGGTTAATTTCGCAGTGCCTCGGAGATATCTGGGGAGGACAAAACTAAACATATAGCAAAACCTTAAACCTATGGTGGCTAAATCAAAGGAAAAAAAAGCTGATTTCGGAAAAGAACAATACATGGAGTGGTTTGAATCCATGCAGTTCATGAGGAGATTCGAAGAGAAATCAGGACAGCTTTATGGACAGCAGAAGATCAGAGGATTCTGCCACCTTTATATAGGACAAGAAGCTTGCGTGGCTGGAGCTGTTTCAGCATTGAAAAAAGGAGACAAATACATCACGTCTTATCGTGATCACGTTCATCCGATCGCTTTAGGATCTGACCCGAAAACTATCATGGCTGAGCTTTTTGGTAAAGCCACAGGTATTTCTAAGGGAAAAGGTGGTTCAATGCACATGTTTGACAAGGAAAATGGATTCTTTGGAGGTCATGGTATCGTAGGAGCGCAAGTGCCGCTAGGTGCGGGTATCGCATTCGCAGAAATGTACAATGGCACGGATAACTTATGTGTTTGCTACATGGGAGACGGAGCTGTTCGCCAAGGAGCTTTCCATGAGGCACTCAACATGGCTATGACCATGAAAATTCCTGTGATATTCGTAATCGAAAATAATGGCTATGCAATGGGAACTTCGGTACAGCGTACCTCAAACGTTACAGAGCTTTACCAACTCGGTGAAGCATATGATATCCCTTCGAGCGCTGTAGATGCTATGTCAGTAGAAGCGGTGCACGTTGCAGTAGCTGAGGCAGCAGAGAGAGCTCGTAAAGGCGATGGCCCAACATTGCTAGAGTTTAGAACTTATCGCTACAAGGGTCACTCCATGTCAGATCCTGCGAAGTATAGAACGAAAGAAGAATTGGAGTCTTATAAAAAGAGAGATCCAATCGAGCAGATTAGAGATATCCTTCTAAAAAAGAAATACGCAACAGAAGAAGACTTGAAAGTTATCGATGATAAAATCAAAGATCAGGTGCAAGAATGCGTTGATTTTGCAGAAAATTCTGATTGGCCAGAAGCCTCTCAAGCATACACTGACGTTTACGCAGAAGATAATTATCCATACGTCACGGATTAAAGCAAAAAGTATATCTTTGCGACCTCAAAATTTTCATTGAATAATGGCTAAGAAAAAAAAGCAGGACGAAGGAATAGAAATCCTAGAAAATCCTGAAGTACTTGCAAACAAGGCTGAAGAGTTTCTTAATGATAAGAAAAACCAAACCCTAGTTTTTGGGATCGGAGGTATCATCCTCGGATTGGTGGCTGTGTTTTTTGCATACAAATACTACATCAACAACCAAAATAAGGAAGCTCAAGAAGAGATGTTCCAGGCAGTATTTTATTTCGAGGCGGATAGTCTTGGTAAAGCCTTAAACGGTGACGGTCTGAACTATGGTTTCCTGGATATAATAGGTGATTACTCTGGTACGGATGCAGCTAATCTTGCGAATTTTTACACTGGGGCGACTTATCTAAAGCTTGGTGATTTTACATCCGCAATTCGTTATTTAGGTGATTTCAGCAGTGATGATTATTTGGTTCAGGCAAGAGCCTATTCCCTTATTGGTGATGCAAATATGGAATTGGGAAATTTTAGTGAAGCAGCAGAGCAATATGGTAAAGCGGCTAACTACCAATCTAATAAGCAGTACTCTCCTATTTACCTCCAGAAAAAAGCAATCGCTCTGGAAAATGATGACAAGTTTACTCAAGCTGCGGCAGCTTATGGTGAGGTGTTGAGTGACTTTGCAGGTTCTTCACTTGTACAAGAAGCGAAAAAACATAAAGCCAGACTGGAAGGTCTGGCCGCCCAATAATATTTATTCACTTTAGATATTAAGGGACTTGGCTAATGCTTAGTCCCTTTTTTATGTTATGGCCACAGCACTCAAAAATTTAAGCTCGCAGAATCTTCAAGGGGTTGCAGATGTATCTGCTAAATCCTTCGGTATAGTAGTTTCCGAATGGAACGAAGAAGTGACAGAAGCACTCTATTCTGGGGCATTCGAGACCCTCACCAAACTCGGGGTTAAGCGAGAAAATATTCATCGCACAAATGTGCCTGGAAGTTTTGAGCTACCTCTAGGTGCACAATGGATGGCACAGAGAAGCGATATAGATGCCGTCATTACACTTGGCTGTGTAATTCAGGGAGAAACCCGTCATTTTGATTTTATATGTCAGGCGTGCGCTAATGGCATCACGGAGGTAGGGTTGAAATATGACAAGCCAGTCATTTTCGGTGTACTCACTACAGAAACACAAAAACAAGCATTAGACCGTGCCGGAGGACGTCATGGAAATAAAGGTGATGAAGCAGCTACCACAGCGGTAAAAATGTTGAGTATCTAAAATAGTATTTTAATGAAAGTAATGAAATTTGGAGGGACCTCTGTGGGATCTCCTGAGCGGATGCAAGAGGTAGCACAGATTATTTCACGTGTTGAAGGTAAAAAAATTGTGGTCTTGTCAGCAGTCTCTGGCACTACCAATATATTGGTCTCCATTTCCGAGGCTTGCCAAAAGGGTGATTTAGAAGGAGCAAAAGCTATCTCATATGAACTCAGAGACAAATACTTTGATTTCATTAAGACACTTTTTGGAACTAGCGATACTTTCCAATCTAATAAATCCTTCGTTGATCAGGTTTTTGATCACATAGATCAACTTATCTCAGAGAAGTATAGCAGTCAAGTGGACAAAATGCTGTTGGCTCAAGGCGAAATGCT
>JBLIFO010000226.1:0-4480 GCA_047633875.1 Marinoscillum sp.
AAGTTTTCACGAATAAAGTTAGATGCAGCCAAGGACGGAGAATTATTCGAAAGAGTATTTAACAGATCTTCATATAGCTTTTAATAGTGCGTTCTCCGATTACTTTACCGCTTTTCAGCCTACCGCAGATCAGTTTGAAAAACGAATTCACAATAAGCTCAATATTTTAAATGAACTGAGCATAGTTGCTTTGGATGGATCATACATTGTGGGTTTTGTCCTTCATACCCTTAATTATTACCAAGGAAAGCTCACGATGTATAATGGAGGTACGGGGGTGATTCCAAGCCATCGCAAACAGAAAGTAGCGTCTTTGCTTTTTGAAGAAAGCATGAAAAAAGCGTTGCAATGGCCAGATAAAATTGAGCGTGTTTTGCTGGAGGTGGTCAATAATAACCATAAGGCTATATCGCTATATGAGTCTGTTGGGTTTGGATTTAATCGCGAACTGCAATGCTTTATGCTTGATGGTAAAGTCAATTCTCAAAATTCTCAAATCATAATCAAGCAGTCTTTTGAATTCAAAGAAGAATATAGGGCACACTTGATATTCGAGCCTTCATTTTTGGACAGCTCCAATCAAGTCGTTTACAATCTAGTTAATGAAACAATACTTGAAGCTTGGTGGAAAGGCGAGCTCACAGGACACATAATATTCAACCCAAACCTTGGCAGGATAAGCCAGCTTGCAGTGAACCCACTATATAGAAATCATGGAGTTGCGAAGCGAATGGTGGCTAGAGCGCAAGAGTTATCAATTAATAAGTTGTCCTTGCTCAATGTGCCAAGTGATGAAATAGAAACGATCATTGCGCTAGAAAGGATCGGTTTCAGAAAGGGTCTCACACAGTTCGAGCTACAATTATCTCTGTGATACATTATTATTTCCACCAGCTTCTACTCAACACGGACTAATTTTAAGACATGCTTCTTTCGAAGATTTATAACATACTCGGAATAGAGACTTCTGGTCAATTTCAGGATCGTGAGATCAAGACGATTCTCTATGATTCTCGCTTGGCTAGAGGTGACCAATCTGAGTTATTCGTTGCGATACGAGGGAGTAAGCAAGATGGTCATGATTACCTAGAGCGATTGCTTGAAAGAGGAGTCAGTGTTTTTCTTGTAAGTAGTCTGCCAAAAATTGAAGAAAGCGAGGAGGTCAATTTTCTCCTTGTAAATGATACTTTGAAGGCTCTGCAACAATTGGTGGCTGTAAAAAGAACAGAGCAGGATCTACCTGTAGTAGGTATCACGGGCAGTAATGGCAAGACCATCGTCAAAGAATGGTTGGCTTCCATCCTTTCGGAAAATTTCCATATTATAAAAAGTCCCAAAAGCTTCAATTCTCAACTGGGTGTGCCTATTTCAGTTTGGGGACTTGAAAAAGTACATGAAATAGGAATTTTTGAAGCAGGAATTTCTAAAACTAAGGAGATGGCCAAACTGCAAGCCATCATTCAGCCAACTATAGGCATATTCACCAATATTGGAGGAGCACATGACGCTGGGTTTGCAAATAGGAAAGAAAAACTCACGGAAAAGGCACTGCTTTTTGAGGACACAATTATTAATATCTGTCGCTATGAGCATACAGAGATACGCGAGTTACTCGCTTCAAAAAAGGGTGAACTGATTACATGGGGGATAGGTCAACCCGAAGCTACTATCAACATTAAAGTCAGTGAAACTAGTTATCATTTTGTATTTCGTGGAACTAAAATAAAGTTGACGATTGGCTTTACGAATGCATTCGATTTAGAAAATATATTTCAAGCGATAGTTTGTTCCGTAGTTTTAGGCCAACCTGAACATGGGGTTCAAAAGGCACTTGATAAGCTGAAACCAATCCCGATGAGGCTGGAGCTAAAGCGTGGACTCAACGGCTCATATATTCTTGATGACACTTATAACAATGACCTATCTGGCCTTTCCATAGCGTTGGATTATTTGCTCCAGCAGCCTTTGAAAAAAGAGAAAACAGTTATTCTTTCGGACATACTGCAATCAGGAATGTCGAATCAAGAACTTTATAATCAGGTGAATGACCTATTGCAAAAGCATGAGATTGATCACCTTATTGGCATAGGACCACAGATTTCTAAAAGTGCAAAGTGCTTTCAGTTGCCTTTTATTAGCTATCCAGATACGCTTTCCTTTTTGAAAGAGGCACCTACATTCCAAAACCAAATGATTTTGGTGAAAGGAGCGCGAGATTTTCAGCTGGAGCAACTGGTTGCTTTGCTTGAAGAGAAAAACCATGGGACTGTCCTAGAAGTTAATAACGAGGCAATCCTTCATAACCTCAAGGTTTATCAAGGCTACCTAGCGACTAAGACAAAGCTGATGGTCATGGTGAAAGCATTTGCTTACGGTATAGGAGTAGATGAAATCGCGCATTTGTTGCAATACCATCAGGTGGATTATTTAGGAGTGGCTTATTTGGATGAAGCCATCAATCTTCGACGAAAGGGAATTGATATCCCTGTGATGATCATGAATGTAAGTTGGGAGAGTTTCTCCGTGGTGGAGGCTTTTGGATTAGAACCTGAGATCTATAGTTTCAAAATGCTGGAGCGATATCTTGCAGATTGTCAAAACCCACCACCAATACATTTGAAAATTGAGACAGGTATGCATCGATTGGGGGTTGAGGTTTCAGATCTACTGGAGATAATCAAAATAATTAAGAAAAACCCACAGCTAAAAGTGGCAGGAATTTTTACCCATTTTTCGAGTTCGGAAGATCCTGCTGAGGACGCTTATACTCGTGAGCAAGCCGAGAAATTTAATTTGGCTTACGATCAACTCACTCATGCTCTCGGCTATTTGCCATTGAAGCATGCGGTGAACTCATCAGGAATAGTCAGGCGCAATGAATATCACTTCGATATGGTGCGATTAGGCATTGGTTTGTATGGATTTGATAGCACGCCGACTAAACTGAAACTTAGACCAGTTACGACGCTCAAGTCTTGGATTTCACAAGTCAAACAAGTTAAGCAAGGTGATACAATTGGTTACAACCGAAAGGGATTTGTAAATAAAGACGGATTAGTTGCTACCGTGGCTATTGGCTATGCTGATGGCTATAGTCGTACTTTTGGTAATGGAAAAGCCTACATGTTAGTGAATGGGCAAAAGGCTAGAACTATTGGGAATGTCTGTATGGACATGACCATGCTGGATATCACAGGACTGGATGTAAAGGACGGGGACGAAGTAATTGTATTCGGTGAAGCCCCTACTATTGTGGATTTGGCCAAATGGAGCGCGACCATTCCGTATGAGATACTGACAAATGTTAGTCAGCGTGTCAAACGCGTATTTGTTAGCGAGTAATTAACCACCACAGCCCATGGTTTTTTTGAAGTCTACATCTGGCCACCCACCATGCTTGGTCATTGGGAGATCTTCGGGCTTTACCTTTTCTGGTTCTTTTGCCTTTTTGGACTTTTCTTTCTTTGAAGCTGATTCTTTTGCCATTTTGTTATAACCTCTCAGAGGTCTGTTAAATTCGCAACTCAATTTCTTAACATATTTGCCCTCTCTTTTTCTCAAAGGCTAAATATCTACGTATCAAGCTACAATTTAAAATATGAAGAAAGACATCACAGAGTTAAAAATAGGTATCCTTGGTGGCGGGCAACTGGGAAGAATGTTGCTTCAGTCGGCTATTGATTTTAACCTTCAAGTGCACATGATCGACCCTGATCCCAATGCGCCTTGCTCGGGTTTGGCTAGTTCATTTCAAGTAGGTGATTTGATGAATTATGAAGCAGTCCTCAATTTTGGACAGTCACTTGATGTAGTGAGCATAGAAATAGAAGCAGTCAATACTGATGCTTTAAAAGTGCTGCGGGATCAAGGTGTAAAGGTCTTTCCACAGCCTGAAATCATTGAAATGATACAGGACAAAAGAAAACAAAAGACTTTTTACAAAGCCAACCGGATTCCAACTGCCGATTTTATCCTTACAGAATCAAAAGAGGATGTAGCTAAAAATGTGAATTTCCTACCTGCGGTAAATAAGCTAGGAAAAGGCGGTTATGATGGAAGAGGCGTTGAGATTTTAAGAAGTGAAGTTGATCTGCATAAAGCCTTTGATAAACCATCATTGATGGAAAAACTGGTTGACTTTAAGAAAGAACTCAGTGTCATTGTAGCTCGGAATGAATCAGGAGAAGTAAAGTGCTTTCCATTGGTCGAGTTGGTATTTCACCCTACTGCAAATCTTGTAGAGTTTCTTTTCGCTCCAGCGGAAGTTTCTAAAGAAGTGGAGCAGAAAGCCTATGAATTGGCTGTGGATCTTGTCAAGAAGTTGGATATGGTTGGATTGCTGGCGGTTGAGATGTTTTTAACTCAAGATGATGAAATTCTTGTGAATGAAATAGCACCAAGAACGCACAATAGTGGGCATCATACGATAGAGGCGAATATCACCTCACAATTTGAACAGCACCTCAGGGCTATTCTTGAT
>JBLIFO010000227.1:0-4472 GCA_047633875.1 Marinoscillum sp.
CTAAAAGATGACGTAAAAGGTTTAGGATATAAGAACGATACCGTATCTGTAAAACCAGGTTTCGGTAGAAATTATCTTATTCCTCAAGGAATGGCAATCATTGCTAATGAAAGCAACACAAAAATGATCGCTGAGAACGTAAGACAAGCTGCTCACAAGGCTGAGAAGCTTCACAAGGACGCAGAAGAACTTGCTGATAAACTTTCAAAAATTGCTTTGGAACTTAAGACCAAAGCAGGTGAAAGTGGTAAAATCTTCGGTGCTATTACTGCATTGCAAGTTGCTGATGCTTTGACCGGAAAAGGTTTCAAAATTGATCGCAAGAAGATCTCTTTGGAGAGCATCAAAGAACTAGGCGAGCACAAAGTATCTATACACATTCATAAGGATGTAACTGCAGAAATCACTATCAGTGTAGTTTCTGAATAAGTATTCTTGATAACAAATTTAAAAGCCCTGATTTGCTCGCAAGTCAGGGCTTTTTATTGGCTGATCCTTAACTTCGAGAAATGCACACCCTACCCTTTTCTATTCCATCCAGTAGACACAAATTAGCCCTTAGTGAATCAATCTTGAGTATGGGCTCATGTTTTGCTGTAAACATCGGTAAGCATTTGGAACAGCATAAATTCAAGACGCTTTCCAATCCATTTGGTACTATTTTCAACCCAATCTCTCTTTTTAAGGCACTAAGCCTCTCTGCTGGTAAGAAGTTCGATATAGACAGATGCCTAATCAATGGTGAAGTACACGCTCATTGGGATTTTCACAGTGATGTTTCAGCGCTTAACGCTGAAGCACTGAAACATCAAATCACAAAACGACTTCAACTGGCACATTCGTTTATCAGCAAAGCTGACCACCTTATACTGACTTTCGGCACAGCTTACGCGTATAAATTGAAGTCATCGGGAGAGATTGTGACTAACTGCCACAAAGTACCTCAATCAAATTTTGATAAAATACTTCTCAATAGCCCTGATATAGTTGCCGAGTACATTAACACTATGGATTCATTAAGAACTATCAACCCAGCAATAAAAGTTATTCTTACAGTGAGTCCAGTTCGTCACATGAAGGATGGACTTATCCAGAACAATTTGAGTAAAGCTCAGCTCATTTCTGCAGCACATGAGATTTGTGTCAAAGACAGGCTTGCTACTTATTTTCCTGCTTACGAAATTATGATTGACGAATTGAGGGACTATCGCTATTACACTGTGGACATGCTTCATCCATCAAACCAAGCCATTGAGTATATCTGGGAGAAATTTACAAAGACGCACATGAACGATTCGACACAGTCTTTTGTAGTAAAGTGGAAACAGATTTTGAGCTCCCTAAATCATAGGCCTCTTCATCCAGAATCTGCAGCGCATCAGTCTTTCCTCTTAAAATTAAAAGAAGGAATAAATAGCTATTCCAGCCAAGTAGATGTGCGTAAAGAAATCTCTTTCATTAATCAACAAATACAAAATTGAGAAAACAACCTTTTCTACTTCTCGCTTTAGTCATTCTAATATCACAATGCAATCAGATGAATAACTCAACGAACGCCTTAGCTAACGAAACCAGCCCATATCTACTTCAGCATGCCAATAATCCAGTGAATTGGCAACCTTGGGGTGAAAAGGCGCTAGCAATGGCGCGTGATGAGAATAAACCAATCCTACTAAGCATTGGCTACAGTTCTTGCCATTGGTGCCATGTCATGGCTCATGAGTCTTTTGAAGATGATTCTGTAGCAGCTATCATGAATGAGAATTTCATCAACATCAAACTCGACCGTGAAGAGCGCCCTGACATAGACCAGATTTATATGGATGCAGTGCAAGCAATGGGCCTCCGAGGTGGCTGGCCGTTAAATGTTTTCTTGACGAGTGATCAAAAACCCTTTTACGGTGGTACTTACTTTCCAAAATCACAATGGATAGGTCTGCTCAACTCTATCAGCGATGCATATAGCGCACGCTATGAGGAACTCTATTCGTCAGCATCAAAATTCGCAGAGAGCATCAACGAAAGTGAAGCCAAGAAATACGGTTTGGATAAAGATCAAGTCAATTTAAGTATGGCTGATTTTGACACTGCATACTCGATCCTATCGTCCAAATTTGATCCTGACTGGGGAGGGATTAAGAAAGCTCCTAAATTTCCAATGCCCTCAGTTTGGGATTTCCTTGGTCAATATTCGGCTATGAGCGAAAATGAAGGTGCACTCAAGCATTTCACTTTTACATTAGATAAAATAGGCGCTGGCGGTATTTACGATCAAATCGGTGGTGGATTTAGTCGATATTCTGTAGATGGTGAGTGGCATGTTCCTCATTTCGAAAAAATGCTCTATGACAATGGTCAGCTATTGTCACTTTACGCAGATGGGTATAAACTGACTCAAAAGTCTGAATATGCCAACATCATCGCCGGCACCACTGAATGGATGAAACGCGAGATGCAAACGTCTGATGGGGCATTATACAGCGCATTAGATGCTGATAGTGAAGGAGAAGAAGGTAAGTTTTACGTTTGGGAATACGGGGAATTTATGGAAACAGCTACTCCTAATCAGTCTGTCTTAGCTGAATATTATGATGTCTCAAAAGAAGGAAACTGGGAAGAAGGCAAGAATGTACTTAGGGTTTTGAGCTCTAAACAAGCCCTTTCAGAAGAACTCAACCTAGAGCAAAATCAACTTGATTCAATGATTGAAACATTCAATAAAAAAGCATTGAGTATCCGAGACGAGAGAATCAGACCGGGATTGGATAGTAAGGTACTTTCTGGATGGAATGGTTTGGCGCTAACTGGCCTATGCAAAGCCTATCAAGCACTTGGAACGGAGGAAATTGCTGAAATGGCAAAACAGAATGCACAGTTCCTAAGTACAAAAATGATCAATGATGCAAAGTTGATTCGCGTAGTTGGGCAAAGTCATCAGGCATATCTAGAAGATTATAGTGCCGTTATTCAGGCATATATCGCTTATTACGAGACATTTTTTGATGAGACCTATTTAGCTCTTGCGAAAACACTTTCCGAGAAAGCGATTGAGGACTTTTATGATAATGAAGAAGGCTTATTCTACTTTACCAGTGCTCAATCTGAAACACTCATCGCCAGAAAGAAAGAGATTTTTGACAATGTGATACCGGCTTCTAATTCGATCATGGCGGAGAATTTATACAAGCTTGGGCTGATCTACGATCTTGAAGATTTCAAATCAAAAGCTATTCGCATGGTCAATCAAGTAAACAAATTGATCAAAGAGGAACCAGAATACCTTTCTAATTGGGCGAGCGTCTCAATGATGATGGCAGCTCCCACTGCTGAGATCATAATCATTGGTGACGAAGCATTGGATTTTGCTAAGGCAATCAATGAAACTTACGTTCCCAATTCTGTCATAATGGCAAGTAAGTCCACGAGCACACTCCCTTTATTTGAATACAAAGAAAAGACTGATCAAACCACCATCTATGTTTGCTATGACAAAGTTTGCAAACGACCTGTCTACAACGTGGCTGATGCGATCAAAGAGCTCAATCTTCGAAATCAATAACTATAAACTTAGGATAAGCCCAAAGGGATCAACTCTTCAAATTGCCAAAACAGCGGCTTTATAGAATCATTCCCTTGAGCAATTCTGCATTAGATTTGTGTGCTTGGATTACATAGAAGTCATATTGCCACTGCCGCTCTCAGGCACTTTTACTTACAGCTATAGCAAGCTGCTTCACCCAAATATTTCTGCAGGCTCTCGCGTGATTGTCCAATTTGGAAAGCGCAAAATGTATACTGGTATCATAGCTAAAGTCCATGACATCAAACCAGCAGACTATCAGCCAAAAGAAATAATCGAATTAGTAGATGATAGCCCAATTGTGTCAAAGCAACAGCTAGCTTTCTTTAGTTGGTTGAGCGCATACTACATGTGTACAATTGGCGAAGTAGTAAATGCCGCGCTTCCAGCTGGACTTAAGATATCTAGTGAATCCATGCTCGCGATGAATCCCGATATAGATCTTGAAGAGCTAGACCTTACAGAAAAAGAACGTACTATTCTGAACCATCTTACCTCTGGCGATCTCAAGATGGGTGAGATCAATGATATCCTGAATGTTAAATCCTCCTATACGCACGTCAAGAACCTCAAGGAGAAAAATGCGATTCAGGTTTTTGAAATGGTTAAGGACAAATACAATCCAAAAACTGAAAACCGAATAAGGCTTGCACCTGAATATCTCACGGAATCCAATCTGAACGATTTGTCCGAAAGCCTTACTGGCAAACCAAAACAACTTGAGGTACTACTCTCCTATCTGAAACATGTGCCTGTGTTCGAATCGCCTAATCTGAATGAACCGGGCATTCCTAAAAAAACAATCACTGAAGAGTCTAGCACGTCATCACTTCAAACTTTGATAAAGCGTGGAGTATTTACAGCTTTTGAAAAGACTATTTCTCGAATTGGG
>JBLIFO010000228.1:0-4447 GCA_047633875.1 Marinoscillum sp.
TTTGTTTTTACGGCGATAATATTGGATACCAGTAAGGGAGTGATCAGCAAAAATCCATAACCAAACCAATGCCCTCCTGTCAGCACAACATAGACGACACTTGCTAACATTGCAGCTACTAGCAAGGCCCAATGATACCAAACAGCCTTTACTCTGCCTAGGCGTACCGGTATGCTGTTTTTGCCATTCTTTCGATCTGACTCTATGTCCCTGATGTTATTGACATTGAGCACCCCAACCGATAAAAATCCACAAGAAAATGCAGGCAGTAGGATGATCGGATAGAAAGTGACAGCATAGAGATAAAAGCTCCCTGCTACGCCTACAATCCCAAAAAAGACAAGTACAAAGAAATCCCCAAATCCAGCATAGCCATATGGGCGCTTACCTACTGTATAATTAATAGCCGCTGCGATCGCTCCGAGCCCTAAAGCCAAGAAGATGAGAACTTCTGTGAGCTGATTACCAAACGCAAGCCAAATAAGATAAATCCCGCTCACAAGCGACAAGAGTGAAGCTATAATCAACGCTCTTTTCATGGCTTCTCGTGAGATCAATCCTGAGGACACTGCCCTACTCGGACCTTTACGATCGGCACCATCCACACCCGATTGAGCATCGCCATAGTCATTGGCAAGGTTGGAGAGCACCTGCAAGAAAAGCGTAGTGAGCATACTCCAAACCAAGATGTCCCAACGAAAGACACTATAAACTTCAGCCAAAAATGCTCCCATGAAAATGGAAGAAAATGCAAGCGGAAGCGTCCTCAGGCGAAATGCTTCAATCCAAACTTTAATGCCAGCCATATTACATTCTGTAAGGTACTGCTACACCTAAAAGTCGCATGGACTCTTTGATGACCTTAGCCACATTCTTGGAGATAGCCACACGAAGTTTCACCACATTTGGATCTTCTTCACTGAATATAGGCACGTCCTGATAGAACCCGTTATATTCTTTGGCTAAGTCATAGACATATTGAGCCACGAGAGCTGGTGAGTACTCTTTGGCTGCCGCTAAAATGGTCTTTGGAAACTCTGTGAGTTTATATATCAGCTCTAGTTCTCTTGGATGAAGTTGAATTCCAGCTGTTGAAAAATCTGATCCAACGTCCAAAGTCTGCGCTCTTCGCGAAATCGCCGAGATTCTAGCATGTGTATATTGTATGAATGGCCCTGTATGACCTTGAAATTCAATAGACTCCTGCGGGTCAAAAAGCATCCGCTTTTTCGGATCTACTTTCAGAAGAAAGTATTTCAAGGCTCCCAAGCCAAGTGTAATATAGAGCTCGGCAGCTTGCTCATCTGTAAGACCTTCTATTTTGCCAAGTTCCCGAGTTTGACGCTCGGCGGTATCAAACATCTCCTGCATCAAGTCATCAGCATCTACCACTGTACCCTCGCGAGATTTCATTCTACCGGAAGGAAGGTCCACCATGCCGTAAGACAAGTGATGAAGTCCATCGGCGTATGATCTGCCAAGTTTGCCCATGATCGAGAAGAGCACCTTGAAGTGATAGTCTTGCTCATTGCCCACTACATATACCGACTGATCGAATACAAAATCTTTGTGCTTCAGATCGCAAGTGCCAATGTCTTGGGTGATATAAACAGAAGTGCCATCCCCTCGCTGCACAAGCTTTTCATCTAGTTTTTCAGCGGCTAAATCTACCCAAACCGAGCCATCATCTTTGGTGAAAAACACACCAGATACTAGTCCTTCTTGAACCAAATCCTTACCCAACAGATAGGTCTCTGACTCATAATAAACTTTATCAAAAGTGATCCCCATGGTCTCATATGTGGCATTGAAGCCATCGTAAACCCAACCATTGAGTTTCTTCCATAGATCCACAACTTGCTTATCTCCCTCCTCCCACTTCAAGAGCATCTCTTGAGCTGCTAGCATCACGGGCGCCTTCTTTTTCGCCTGCTCTTCTTCCATACCATCAGCTACGAGTTGAGCTATTTCTTCCTTATATTCCTTATCAAAAAGCACATAGTATTTTCCGATAAGGTGATCGCCTTTCAATCCTGAACTATCGGGAGTTTCACCATTACCATAACGATCATATGCGATCATGGACTTGCAGATATGAATGCCTCGATCATTGACAAGATTTACCTTCATCACGTCATATCCCGCGGCACTTAGTATTTTGGATAATGAGTCACCAAGGAAGTTATTGCGCAAGTGACCAAGATGGAGTGGCTTATTGGTATTCGGCGAGCTAAACTCTACCATTACTTTTTGCCCATTTGGCGAAAGCTGACCAAAGTTTGGTTCAGCCACAATGGTACTGAGTGCTTTCAACCAATGTTCATCACTGATGATAAGATTAAGAAAGCCTTTTACCACATTAAAATCAGCTATTAAACTGCTTTTTTCCTTAAGGTAATTCCCCAGTGCTGTGCCAGAATCTTCAGGACTTTTTTTTGTTTGCTTAGCATAGGGAAACATCACCATGGTATGCGTGCCTGCAAATTCTTTACGCGTTGGCTGTAAGGAAAAACTCTCTATTGCTAAGTCGTGATCGAAAAGCGTTTTGAATGCTTTTACGATCTCTTCTTTTAACTCGTTATCTATCAACTCCATTTATCTATGCTAATGCTTTGGTAAAAAAACTTCTGCCATCATACATCTGGCACTACCCCCACCCAAAGTCTCAATGGTTTGCAAAGAAGCATGCAAAAGTGTTCCATGCTTACTAAGGATTTCTTGCTGCTTTTTGTTCAAAGACTGAAAAGCCGCCTCAGACATGATCACAAAGCGATCCTCATTGGCATTCTTTACTTGGAGCATATTGCCAGCAAATTGCTCCGATTGGCGCTCCGAAATTAATACAATCTCCTTACCTGAGTGCGTCAATGTCATGATCAAATTTGACCGCTCAGCAGGATCATCTACACTATCGGCACAAACAAGGGCAAATTCTTCTCCTACACACATCATCACATTTGTGTGATAAATTGGCAGCCGATTAGATCCGACAGTTTGATTTGCGGTAAAGGAAACTGCTTTATATCCCAGTTCCTTACAAAATCGCTCCAACAACCTACGATCGGTCCGCACAGATATCGCCGCATAGGCTATTTTATTGGCTCTATCTAAAATCAGACTCCCCGTCCCTTCTAGATATAATCCTTCCTTTTCCCAAGCAAGCAACCTATCAGAAATACTCTTGATTGTATGGTTTTTAGCCAATTCATCAAGAATCCGCTGCTTGCGTTCTTTTCTTCGATTCTCCGCAAACATTGGGTAGAGAAGCACCCTTCCATCGTCATGAAAACTCACCCAATTGTTAGGAAATATAGAGTCTGGTGTGTTTTCTTCTTTGAGGTCTTGAAAGACATGAACAGTGATACCAGCTGCTCTTAATATTTCTACAAATCCATCAAACTCTTGCAATGCCTTTTCTTGCACTTCACTTTCGGTGAGATTGTCTATTCCCTGCTGATAGTAGTTGTTTACAGCAGTTTCTTCATTAAGATGAAAGGCCGCTGGCCTTATCATCATGAGTGTATCTGTGACTTGCGAATTCATATGCGCTGAAGGGGTAACGTAGAACATCTCAGTAAGCCTTCTTGTTTCGCGATTTCAGCATAGGGTATTTCTTCTACCGTGATCCCTTGCGAACTCATCCAGTCATTCAATCGGGTAAAATTTTGCTCGGAAACCACCACATCTGGCGCTATTGAGAAGATGTTACTCATCATATCATACATTTCACGTTTGGTGATGTGAAATAGATTTTCCGCACCAAACAAATTCACTAAAAACTGATAATCGCTAGACCTTCTGAAACCTTCGCGATGAATGATAGCCTTTCCATTGCCTACAGGCTGAAAACAGCAGTCAAGGTGGAGTGCATTGTCTTCTGCCACCGTATTGGACTTATTGAGATCAAAAGCTTTGACTTTTTTATTGGGAAAAAAATCTCGGAGAAACTCGACCCCTTGCAGATTAGTCCGAGCGGTGATATATGATGCATAGTCATTGCCAAAATAGGTGCCGACGAATATATAGTCCTCATGTAGCATCACATCGCCACCTTCTATGTGCACATCAGCTGGCGGCACGATGACTTTACTCTGATCCATCTGCCGGATCACATAATCTATCGCCTCAAGCTCGGGTACTCTGTCAGGCAGAATATTGGATTTGAAGAAAAAATCATCGATTACAAAAGCAATGTCCCGAGCAAATATCTGGTTCAGGTTCTCTCTGAAATCTGGACGGTAAACTTTGATATCATATTTTTCAAAAACATAATTGAAAGCATCCATTTCAGCTTTCATGTCCTTCTCTTTGGGGTACGTTCCGGCGCGAATATGCTCCGCAGACTTTGGGTCATACGCATCTGCAAGATTGGGGGTGCCGCCTACGCTTTCAGCAGTGCCTAGCACTACCGCTTTGAGCCGAGACGTCTCGTTTCTCACATTTAATT
>JBLIFO010000229.1:0-4441 GCA_047633875.1 Marinoscillum sp.
CTGCCGAGAATCCCTGAAAGGAAATTGAAAGAATGATTAATAAAAGGAGAATTGGGTTTCGTACTATTTTCATATCAAAGGCGAGCTTAGCATATTTGATGCCAGAGGGCGTCAAAAAAGATGTTTTTAATAAAACGAAAGTTGGGGCTTAATGTTGATAAGACCAAACGGAGATCCTAATTATAGTATTCTTTAACAAAGATTCACTCGGGGTGTTTGTTCCAGACCAAGGCCGCTGCTCCCAGTACCGCAGCATTTTTATTTATCATACCAGAAGGTTGCAACTTAACTTTTCCCTTGTATATAGGTAGTAGATTGGCCTCCATATGCCTTTGAGTAGGTTCGAAAATCCACTTACCAGATTTGGCCAAACCGCCTAAAAGAAAAAATGCCTCAGGATGCGAAAAGGTCGTAAAATTCGCAAGCTGCTCTCCGAGAATCCTACCTGTCATTTCAAATGCGGCAATTGCTATTGGGTCCCCATCTTCAGCCGCTTTGGTGATCATCTCACCATGTAGGTCGTGATAGGAATAATCGCGAAGGACACTTTCATCCATCATATCACACAGGAGAAAGAAAACCGTACGCTTAAGACCTGTGCTAGAAACGTAAGCTTCCAAACCTCCTCTTTTCCCAAAACCAGTAAGTCTTCCACCATCATAGACTTTCACATGACCTAACTCACCCGCTTGGGAGTCAAACCCATACACAAGCTCCCCATTCACCACAATCCCACTTCCCAATCCTGTACCAAGTGTGATTACTATGAAGTCCTTCATTTCAGACGCATTGCCATAGATCATCTCGCCAATTGCCGCAGCATTGGCATCATTGGTCATGTAAATGGGCAAGTCATATAATTTCTTGAATTCCTCTGCAAAAGGCACAATACCCTTCCAAGCAAGATTTGGAGCATACTCGATAGTGCCTCTAAAGTAATTGGCATTGGGTGCGCCTATTCCAATACCTACATACTCAGCATCAAAATCTATTTGGGTTCTCAAAGACTCAATTTGACTTTTTAGGGTTTTCAAATAATCTCCAAAATCAGGATGCCCTGAAGTGGGGAAATCGGTATGGGCATAGAGCGTCCCAGCCCTGTCTACTATTCCTAACTTGGTAAGCGTTCCCCCAATGTCAATTCCGATTGCTATTTTTCTGGACATGTATCAAATGTAATTACGAAAATATATCTGCCTAAAACCAAAGATATAAATATCAATGTAAAGGCAGATAACAAAATGAAATTCAAAATTGACTTCTAATAAACCATTAGAAGCAAATACTTTTAATATCTTGTATAAGGAAATCATAAAATCTAAAACATGAAAAAGTTACTTCCACACATTATCTACATCCCTATCATAGCATTCTTCATATTCTATGCATATATCAAAGCGAGTGAAGCTGAAAAACAGACTCAGTTAGCTTTTGCTCAATCTGAGTTAGCCCAAAAAAATGAGGAGGATGCTCGAAAACAAGCGACTATTGCAGACGAACAAGCCGCAGAAGCAAGAAAACAAGAGCGAAGAGCAGCTGAAGCGTATGTAGAATTGGAAGCTTGTAAATCCAAAAAATAAAGAACATGAAAAAGCTACTCCCACACATCATTTACATCTTCATTATCGCCTTTTTTATAGTTTTTGCTTACTTCAAAGCTATGGAAGCAGAGAAATATGCGGCTATTGCCACAGTGCAAACTAACCAAGCAGAAAAATGTGCAAAGCAAGCCAATCTACTACAAATGATGGCAGAACAACGAGCACAGGAGGCAGAAAAACAAGTCGCTCGGGCAATGCTGGAAGCGCGAAAAGCTTATGAGGCACAAGAAAAACTGGAAGCCTATAAATCCAAAAAGTAAACACGATGAAAAAACTACTCCCACACATCATTTACATCTTAATCATCGCTTTCTTTATTGTCTATGCCAATATCAAAGCGAATGAAACTGATAAATACGCAGCTCTTGCGGATATTCGGTCTGAACTAGCAGAAAAAAACGCTCAAGATGCAAAACGACAAGCCGAACTCGGCGAGCAAATGGCAGCTGAATCTGTAAAACAACAACGAAGCGCATTGGAAGCTCTTCAAAAAGCTGAAGAAACTCTTGCCAACTGTAAATCCAAAAAGTAGACCTTATGAAGAAGCTGTTTCCGCATATCTTCTATATTCCGATCATTATATTAATCATGGTTCTTGCTACCACTAAAAGAAGTGAGGCTGAAATGATGGCAAGTCTTGCTTCAATGAATGAGAAACTGGCAGGCTATAGTGCCCAAGATGCCCGAAATCAAGCTGAACGTGCTGAGGAATATGCAACAGAAGCCAGAAGACATGAAAGAATTGCAAGTGAAACTCTCCTAAAAGCCGAAGAAGCCCTTGCAAACTGTAAGTGAAACATCTCCATTATTATTCGCTTATGGATTTCTGAAACGGAAATTTCATGGAAGTGACATCACCCAGACTCCTATATTCAAATCAAAATTCTTCACGGAAGGCACTTTAAGTGGGCACCTGTATCAAGTGGATAGCTATCCAGGAGTAGTCTATGATGATTTAACCAACCACCAAGTCAAAGGAGAAGTATTCCTCCTGGAAGATGTCGAGGAGACCTTACTCCTCTTAGATCAATATGAGCATGCCCTTCCCCTCATCACTGACAACCCTGAGTATGCAAGACGTCTCCGTCCAATCAATGTGGACAATGGAATTATTCACTGCTGGGTCTACGAATACATATGGCCTGTTGATCCCCACACCGAAATCATCTCAGGAGAGTTTTAGCCGTCATACTCAAGGTCAATTAGTTTGATTAAGTCATTGAGTTCAGGAACTCCAATTCAATCATAGATCGGGCTTATACAGGTATGCTAAAGAATAATACCACAAAGTATTTGACCGAAGAGATTAAGAATTGTCATAAACGTATTATTTTGGAGACAAAAGCCGTGGATTATGACTCAGATAAGACTCAATAAACTTCAGTGCATTGTCAATGACGAAGTAGATGAAGATGAAGTATTTCTCAAATACAATGATAAAAAAATATGGCCTGCGGATGAGGCTTTCATTGGAATTGACAATTCTGAAACATTCGAATTAAATGTAATTGTAGATCATAAAACCCCCAATGAGCAGTTAGTCATAGAGCTCTGGGACTATGATTACCTAAGTTCAAATGACTTTTTGGGTACTTTTGAAATCACACTTGGTCGTGATAATTATGGGAAATTCAGCACCAGCATGACACTCAAAGAGAAGAGAAGTACAGCGTCGTACGTGCTCCTATGGGAAATAATGGGTTAGTTCGCAACTATTTCTACTGCTAAACTGTTGAGTCGTCATTATGTCAAACTTCAATGAATTGATAAATCGAAATACACCTACATTGGTGGATTTCTATGCAGATTGGTGCGGTCCCTGTAAGATGATGCCGCCTATTCTCAATGATGTCAAATCCTCATTTGGCGATGGTATCAATATCCTAAAAGTGAATGTAGATAAGAACAACAAGGCTGCGAGCAAATACGGCATTCAGAGTATCCCTACTCTTCTGCTTTTCAAGAATGGTAAAATCGTCTGGAGAAAAAGTGGAGTTGCCCAAGCTGGAGAAATAGGTCAAGCAATTAAGAAAATAGCTTAGACTTCTCAAGGAAATAGATCTACTCTGGGTGATAGATTGATTTCGCATTTTTCCTGACTTCATCAATATCTAAGGTCATAGATTTTCTCTGCTTTTTGGAAAACATAAACATCTGATCAGCGTAGTGTGGGCTATCCTTTTGATTACTCGCGCCATAGACGTTTACAGTTTCTATGATTGGCAATCCAACTTTTGGATAGCGGACAAGCATAATCAGCGATTCGCCTTGGTAAGCCTTAACCCTTCCGTACTTATATGGCCTTGTATCCATAGCAGTGATTACATCCAAGATTCCATTTACAGGTACCTCCTTATCTCCTCTTACGAGTAGTTGATATTCCCCTAGTGAAATGTTCACTTTCTTAAAATGCTTCTTCAAATAAGCATTCGTAAAATCAACAGCTTCCAAAGCTTCATCAGCTGTCAATGGATAGGGAACTCCTGTATATTTATCCCGATGCAATTCGACAATATGTCGGTACAAGATCATGAATTGCGCAGCTCCGATATTCTTATAACTTGATGATCGATCCCAGTTCAAGATCACTTTCATAAGCGCAGCGTACTTCGGATAAGCAATAGTATCAATCTCAAAAATGGGATCAAGCACGACTGGATAAGCCAACACTTCGGGTAGCGTATCATCGTACTTGATTTCCAAAAAATCCTCCCAACTCAAGCGATCGTAGCCTTCCACGAGCTCCATAAAACGCTCACTTCTATTGTTCTCAAACTCGCGATATCCCATCGTAAGATCATAATTTTCAGGCAGCGGATTGTCAGCACCAAAAGTGCAAT
>JBLIFO010000230.1:0-4422 GCA_047633875.1 Marinoscillum sp.
AAGGCAGATAATAATTTTCAATCAAATGGGTTTTATCAACATCAGAAAGCGCATCAGTCCATTGAGAGAAAAGTTTGGGATGATCTAAGGAACGATTGACTTCTATCAATAATCTAGTATAGTCATACGTATGAACAGGCAACTCCAAGAAGGAGCCGAACTCTTTTGCTATATCTAGTGCGCCAGGATCCCATCCTTCATGGGTTTCTAGTATTGCTTCATTAGAAAAAATAGTCTTATAATCTGCTGGAACAGCATTGGATGCATGCTCGCAAGTGATCAATATCACAAGATCGCTCATGCCATAAATGGCGTATCTTCTTGAAGGCAATTGGCTAACCGGCCATATACCTTACTAAGATTTTCTCGAGAATAATCTTCATTGACTGCACTCAATATACGTTCCGCAAGAGTGCCATCACTTGTAATCGTCAGGAGGGTATCCATCCAAGGTGCCATAATCTCATTCTCCTTATCGAAAATAAGCTGAATCATCGCTTTCCAAAAATCACCTCCCGTTATTGAATTTTCAAAGCCAAATGCGCTCGCGTAAGCTTGAGGTATTATCGCCTTGCTGCCATTTTTAATACATTCTCTTAGTATAAGATAGAGATCCTCTGTTTCGAAAGATTCCTGTGTTTTGAATGAAACGATCCTTTCTTTTACAAGGAGTTTGGCCATAGTCGTAACTAAAGCCACGATAGCTAAATCTGCACTTACACATTCCTGTATGTCTATGATTCGAATCTCAATAGCCCCTCTATCAAACCTCGCCATTGCTCCTCTCGAGTTGAGCCAAACGGGCTTCATGATGTTGTCTGTATCGAAAGGTTTGATTGCTACAGCTATGCGGTCATAGATATGCTTTTGATACTGATGTCTGCTAAAAAGCTTTTCAGGAATTACACGACCCGTGAGTATTGGTATTTTTGATTGATTTTTCTCATAGTAATAAAGGCGCTTGTCCAGATATCCCGTGAATTTCTCGCTGAGAATTGGGCTCGCGGCTGTCAAGGCAGGAAGCATTGGCATTAGAAATCTGATAGCCGTATGGAGCTTGGCAAACTCCTCGTCATCATAAAATGGCAAGTTGATATGCGTACTCTGCAAATTGGACCACCCATGTCCTTTACATCCAAAAATCCTATCAAAGGCCTGATAGATCTCCTGGCTTTCGTGTTCCCAAATCTTGCTTTCCTTTTCGGGATTCATCCATGGGTGTGCTGCGCCTGACATGAGCATGGCACCATGCTTTGCCAGTTCAGCGTTGATCTCACGTATGTCAGCTACAAATTTGTCTCGAAGTGCTAATAAGTCACTCTTCGGGCCATTGGATTTAATTTCAATCACATGACTGATGAGCTCATTGCTCCATGCAGTAAGGCCATGCTCGATCTCGCCCTGGATAACGCCTTCTTCATCTTTCAGTAGTACTTCTGCTATTGGCTTGACATCCAATGAATGTTTATCGGTAATCATGTATTCGAGTTCCACTCCGTAGCCCTCGAAAAGGTGTAGTCTTTTACTCATAAGTGAAATGGAAAGAATGGGTTATACCAATCGGTTCATAAACTCTTGCATTATATTAATATACAACTGCTGCTTTAATACAGCATCCTCTATGCCATCATCTAAGCTTGGATTGTCATTGATCTCGATAATGAAGTACTTATTTCCACGCTGCTTTATATCTACTCCATAAAGGCCTTTTCCTATCAAGGAAGTCGCTTTTACTGCCAATTGTAATAATCCTTTTGGTGCATCCTCTATTGCTATGGTATCAAAGTTCCCTTCATCTGGCGTGCTAACAGTACCACCTTGCCAATTAACAATCTGCCAATGATCAGAAGCCATGTAGTACCTGCACAAGTAGAGCGGCTTACCATTCAGTACTCCTACTCTCCAATCAAAATCGGTAGGTATAAACTCTTGCCCTATGACTAATTCAGAAGTTTGGAAAAAGTCCTTCAATATAGTGAGGAGCTCTTTTCCGTTTTTGGCCTTCTTTACACCTTTTGAAAAAGCCCCGTCTGGCTGTTTGAGGATTACGGGGTATTCATATAAAGATGTATCAATGTTCTTTATTTTCTCTTTTTTGATAATATAAAACTTCGGAGTAGGTATATCGTGTGCACGAAGCAATTCACTCAAATACACCTTATTGGTACATCTAAGTATAGACTCTGGATCATCCATTACCACCATTCCTTCAGCTGCGGCTTTCTTGGCGAATTTGAAGGTATGGTGATTGACATTGGTGGTCTCACGGATGAATAATGCGTCGTATTGGATGAGTTTTGCAAAATCATTTTTGGTGATTAGATCCACATTGAACCCAACTTTCTCACCTGCCTTCACAAAGTTCTGAATTGCTTTGGCATTGGATGGTGGTGTCTCTTCCTCAGGATTGACCAAAATGGCCATATCATACATGCGGCGCTGAAACTGCTTCTGAAATCTATTTTTTCCTTGAAGGTATTTATCAAGTGCCATGCTCATCAGCCCTTGCTCGGAATCGGGCAAATCTTTGAAATTTAGTGCCTTGAGGTTGGTAAGAATCCATTTTTTCTTTCTAGTGAAAACCACTTTCAAAATAGGTACTTGATAGAGGTTGAAAAGTAATGTGCCAATACGTGCTAGCTGCTGGTCTTGAACCTCTCCGAAGCAAACAAACAACTCCAATTTATCATCTGTTTGCTTTCGCAATAGCTGCTGGATGAGCTCTTCGAAATCCTCTGCATCCTCACGCATAAGTGAAGGAAATCTGAACTCTTGAAGTGTAGAAATCTCCGGCATTACTTTGTGTCCACGTGCCTCAGCTAGCAGTGAGACATAGTATCCAAGGCTTTGGTATTGATAGCTATTACATAGGTTGACTACTTTTACCTTACGGGTATTTTGGTAAGTGAGGTCATTGAAGTAATCACTAGGAGAAATGACCACAACATCTTTGGGTAATTCAAAAGAGTCGTCTTGACTTTCTTTTATTATGAGCCTATAAGCCATTTGTTATTTAGAAATTATGAGAAGATTGGCATCATAGGTAACAATGCCTAATAGTATAGAATTGATCAGTCGCTGTAGCGAAACTCTGTAATAATGTGTGTCACTTAAAGGATTGCTCGCCAAAGGATCAGCTACATGCGCGACACGCTCTACAGTGTCATAGCCATGAACCACGACAAAATGTCCGGTCGGTTCGCCTAATATGTCGTCATATTCATTGGTCTCGCCGATTTCTCGTGCGCAATTGTAAAGATAAGTTGCACTGAGACCAGTGAGTATTGGTCGGTTCTGATGCAAAAGCCTACGTATAAGTTTCGGGCTCAACTCTTCGTATTTTATCTCGCCACCAAGTTCCAAAAATTTTAAATAATCATTGGAAGCAGCTCCTACACGTTTCGATTGTTTCATGGATTGCTGCTCTAAAATCTTTGACCGCAGATCTATACCCGGTCCAAACCAAGTCGGGTCAAACATCTGCAAATTATAGGTGTAAATAATAGCTTTAAAACCTCTACTCAACGCATGATTTCCTAACATAACAGCTAAAGTTCCACCCGTTTTCAGGGTCTTTACTTCAGCTATTACCTGATCCAAACCAATTTCAAAGTTGTAATAATTATATACAGCTTGCAGGCAGGTTGGCCCACATGTTTCGTCGTTGGGCTGTGCGTGGATATCGAGACTGAGCGTCTTTTTTTCCGGCTCGTTATTGGTAATCAAATTTCAAACGTCATCTACGTCTTTATTTATAATCAATCGATTTCCGCGATTGTAAGTGAAATAATTCCAAACCCAGTTGGCAAATACCAGGAATTTACGACGCATTCCTACGATCGAAAATAAATGCACAAACATCCAAACAAACCAGCCGAAAAACCCCCCGAAAGTAATGTTAAATGGCGCATCTACTACTGCTCTATTTCTACCAACAGTAGCCATCGAACCTTTGTCAGTATATTTAAAAGGCTTCATTGGTTTCTTAGCGATGAGTCTAATAAGGTTCGCACCCAAATGCTCGGCTTGCTGGATAGCAACAGGCGCAAGTTGGGGATAACCTTTTGGATTCTTTTCATTGATCTGAAGGGCCACATCGCCAATAGCATATACAAACTCATGTCCCTTGGCTAAGTTGTATTGGTCGACTAATATTCTGCCTTTATCTACAGCTCCTTCTCGCAAACCTGGAATCAGGTTGCCTTTTACCCCAGCAGCCCAAATCAAACAATTGGTTTTGATTTGTGTGCCATCATTAAGGAAAGCTGTTTCGTTTTCGTAGGTCTCTACAATGGTGTTCAAGATCACATTTACGCCGAAATGCTTTAAGTATTTTTTGGCTCTAAGCCCAGATTTTTCACGCATTGGCGGCAGCACCTTACCTGAGCCTTCGATTAAATGAATCTTCATTTTATTGAAATC
>JBLIFO010000231.1:0-4385 GCA_047633875.1 Marinoscillum sp.
CACTTATAGATGGTACTTGGCAAGTCAATGAATGGATGAAGAAAGCAGTCATTCTTTACTTCCCATTGATGAAAATGCAGCTAATTGAAGTAGGTCCTTTTCAGTTTCATGACAAGATCAAATTGAAATCTGGATATGATCAGTTGGGTGTACGCGTAGTGCCTCATGCTATAGCTAGATATGGTTCTTTCATTGCGCCCAATACGGTATTAATGCCGTCATATGTTAATATCGGTGCATATGTTGATTCCGGCACTATGGTAGATACTTGGGCAACAGTCGGGAGTTGTGCTCAGATTGGTAAGAATGTACACCTTAGTGGAGGAGTTGGAATAGGAGGAGTGCTAGAGCCAGTTCAGGCAGCTCCTGTGATAATAGAAGATAATGCATTCATTGGATCGCGATGCATCGTGGTGGAAGGTGTAAGAATTGGTAAAGAAGCTGTTCTTGGTGCAAATGTAGTTTTGACGGCTAGTTCTAAGATTATAGATGTGACAGGTAAAGAGCCTGTAGAATATAAGGGATATGTTCCTGAAAGATCAGTGGTGATCCCAGGAACCATCCCGAAGGAATTTGCCGCAGGCACTTACCAAGTTCCATGTGCTTTAATTATTGGGCAGAGAAAAGAGAGCACAGATAAGAAAACTTCTCTCAATGCGGCTTTGCGCGAAAACAACGTGTCAGTCTAATTGAATATTGGCACATATGTTGATATCCCCGGCATGAACAATTGTTTAGCTAAGTGCATGTTTGCATCATTCTATTTACTCACTTCAATCTTATTTGCTCAAACGCCTTTTACAACTGATGTTGTAAGAGAAAACAATTTTAAAGCTGGTGAACAACTTGACTTTAAGTTGAGCTATGGCTGGTTTACTGTTGGCAAAGCCAAATTAACCATTGACAATGGCTTTGTTCGATATCAAGGTGAAGAATGCTACAAACTAGAAATTAAAGGAGAGACAGCAGGCTTTTTAGGCGTTTTCACACATGTGGATGACACTTGGGGTGGGTATGTGGAAAAGCGTTCGTTGCTTCCATTGTATGCTTACCGAGATATCGAAGAGGGAAAATACATTAGGGTAGAGCGGACGCATTTTGATCATGACTCTGGTAAAGTTGAGCAGGAGCGATATGATCCTCGCAAAAAGGAGCGCAAGCCTAATCGATTTTATGATGTTCCTGCAAATACCAATGACTTGATGAGTGCGTATTTGAATCTACGTAATACTGACTTTTCTAAGTTTAAGAAAGGTGATACAATTACTGTAAAGACTTTCTATGAAGATGAATTGTATGATTTCAGAATAGTATTTGATGGCAAACAACTTTTTGAATCCAAAGTAGGTCTTTTACATGCATACAAAGTGTTTTTCCTTGTTCCACCGAGTGAAGTTTTCCCAAATGAGAATGGAATTGCGGCATGGATTTCAGCTGATAAGAACCAATTACCTTTGAGTATAGAAGCCGAAATGTTCTTTGGAACTGCATATTGTGATCTTATATCATACAGAAATTTAAAATATGGTCCTGATTATGATTGATCAGCACCTATATTTGACGATTATTTGAAAAAAATGTACAGAATTTTCCTTTTATTAGTAGTTTTCGCAATGTGGTCGTGCGGCGGTGGTACCACAAATTCTGGTGATCAATTTTTCGCAAAATCCAATTATGCCAAAGCAACCGAAGCTTATTCAGAGTTGCTGGTGAATAACCCTTCAGATGTTTCTCTACTTTATAATCGTGGTAGATCATACGAAGAGTTGGGGAATTTTGACTTAGCGGAACAAGATTTCCTTGCAATACTTGGCCAAGATGCTAAACATTTAAATGCGTGCTTATCGCTTTCGAAGGTTTATTATGAAATGGAATCATATAATAAGGCAGTGATTTTTGCAGATAGAGCTTTAGATGTTAATCAAAATTCTGCCCAGGGGCATTTCTTATCAGCTCGAGCCAAGCATCAGTTGGGGTATGTAGATTCAGCCTTAGAGTCATATAATCTTGCAATAAATATTAATAAGGATATGGGTGAAGCATACCTTTACCGTGGTGCGCTCAAGATGCATATGGGAAACTCTAAATCTGCTTGTTCAGATATAACTAAGGCTGTCAATTTAGATATAGCTGAAGCCAAAACAGTCCAAAGTAAATACTGTAATTAATCCGTTATTTTGAGCAGAGATCATTTTTCCAATCTGGAAACACCTTTCTATTTCTACGATTTAGAATTATTGAATGAGACATTGCTGGTGCTCAATGCTGCTAATCAATATGGCTATCATGTGCATTATGCGTTGAAGGCAAACAACAATGTACCTATACTATCTAAGATTAAAGAAGCGGGTCTAGGTATAGATTGTGTAAGTGGTAATGAAATTAAAATCGCACTTGAGAATGGTTTTGCTGCTAAGGACATTGTACTTGCAGGTGTAGGTAAGACGGATAAGGAAATCAATTATGCCATTGATCAAGATATCTTTTCATTTAATGTAGAATCTATTGAAGAACTTTTGGTGATTGATGAGCTTGCGGCTAAGAAGTCTAAATGTCCAAATATTTCAATTCGTGTAAATCCAGAAATAGATGCAGGAACGCATGCATACATAACGACAGGCTCTAAGGGGAATAAATTTGGAATTTCTAGAAGTGAGCTTATTGCCTCTTTAGATTTGATCAAAGGTTTGAAAAATATAAGTTTCATTGGGGTTCATTATCACATAGGAAGTCAAATTACTGATTTAAGCAGATTTGAGAATCTCTGTGAGCGCGTCAATACAATTCAAGTGGCATTGGCTGAAGCTGGTTTTAGTTTACCACACTTGAACGTGGGAGGTGGATTAGGAATTGACTATGAGAATCCAGAGGAAAACTCTATTCCTGACTTTAAAAGCTATTTTGACCTTTTCAATAAGCACCTTCAATTACTACCAAATCAGACGATTCATTTTGAACTTGGTAGATCTATCGTAGGACAATGTGGTTCTTTGATCAGTAAAGTGCTTTATGTGAAAAAGAGTGGGGGAACTACGTTTCTTATCCTAGATGCTGGCATGACAGAACTCATGCGTCCAGCGCTTTATCAGGCTAAGCATAAGATCGTAAGTCTTAGCGAAAGTACCGAAAATGAAGTTTATGATGTTGTCGGACCTATTTGTGAGTCTTCAGATAGTTTTGGAAAATCAATAGAATTGCCAGTGACACAGCGAGGTGATTTGGTTAAAATAGGTTCCGCTGGCGCATATGGCGAAACGATGAAGAACGGCTACAATGCAAGAGATTTGGTACAAGGGTTTTACTCGACCGACCTAGACCATTAAAAATCCAGTAATTAAGTAGAGTACGACACTTATTCCTCCTGTGACTAATGCATAAGGCAACTGCGTTCGCACATGGTCTATGTGACTTGATCCAGAGGCCATAGAGGCGATCAATGTTGTGTCTGAGATAGGAGAGCAATGATCTCCGAAAACACCACCTCCAAGTACTGCCGCTACTACTAAATTTACGTCAATACCCAACGCTGTTGAAAGTGGGACTGCTATAGAGATCATAATAGCAAATGTGCCCCATGAAGTACCCGTGCTGAAAGCGATGAAGCAGCTGGTGATAAATAACATGGCTGGAGCAAGCGCTGGCGCTAACCATGCTTCTGATACTTTGGCAACATAGATGCCTGTGCCTAATTCTTTACAAAGATCACCAAGTGCGAAAGCCAAAACCATCAATATGGCCATTGTGAACATTTCTTCCATTCCCTTCAATCCCTCTTCGAAAAACCCCTTCAAATTGACTAGTCCTTGTAGTCCATATTGGATACCAGCAACGATCAAGGCGAATATCACAGCATACAATACAGCTGCAGAGCCAGAAGCATCGCTGATGGCCTGCCAAAGTTTCTCTGATGTAGAACCAACAAGTGCATCACTCCAACCTGTATAGAATAGAAATAGTGGCATTGAAACGATCATTGCTGCAAGAGGTATCAACATTTCTTTGGCATGACCGGTTGAATCATTGGTGATTTCATTCTGAGACTCCTGAGTTACTTCTGGATTGATGTTGTCAAAGGATTTCATTGGTCCAAAAGACTTATTGGTTTTGGCCAAATAACCTACAAATATCAATGTGAGAATGGGGTAGAAATTGAAGGGAATCGATGACAATAAGACCGAAAATGGAGAAATTCCTTCATAGACAGCCAACAAACCAATAATATAAGCACCCCATGCATTAAGAGGAAAGAGAATGCAAGAAGGAGCAGAACTACTGTCTGCTATGTAAGCTAGTTTCTGACGGGACAACTGAAATTTATCAAATAAAGACCTGAAAACGGTACCGACAGTGAGTATTGAGATGTTGGACTCGATAAAGATTAAAAA
>JBLIFO010000232.1:0-4384 GCA_047633875.1 Marinoscillum sp.
CTTCCTTCGACCGATGCTCGAAGTATGAATAGAGACGCAACCCCAGATGCTGGGGCTTTTGAATTTGTAGAGTCAGTGACGATCAATAATACTTTTTATGTCACCACCGATATGGAAATGGATCAGCTGACTATTACACAAGATGGTATTTTGATCGTGCAGCCATCTGCTACCCTAACTATTAATAGTAACATAGAGAATAATGGAAGTGTCATTGTAGAGTCAGGAGGCGCATTGGCTTTACTTGGCAATGCCATAGGCAATGCCACCATTAAAAAGAATACCACGGGTGGTGCTGGTTACAGTATTATTGGAGCCAGTGTGTCTGGTCTAAATCTTACTGAATTAGGTGCAGATTACCTTTATACCTATAGTGAAGCACAAAGCAATTGGGCAGTGCCAACTGGTACGATGCAGCCAGGAAAAGGCTACTTTGTAGGCTTTGATAGTGAGTCGCCTCAGGTTTCTTTCTCGGGCGGAATGGTCACAGGAACTCAAAGCGTAGATGTGACCAAAAACGGAGATGGCCTGAACTTAGTCGCCAATCCATACGCCGCAGCTATTTCTATTTCAGATTTTCTATCCAATAGCACAAATTCTAATACCACTACGGGTACCCTGTATTTTTGGGATGATGGAGGTTCCAACGTTGGAGCTCAAAGAGGTGGCGATTATATCACTGTCAATAATCTTGGAGTCACAGTTAGCTCTATTAGTCTATCAGACGGAGTAGGTGGACAAAAGGGAATGACAGCAGCAAGTACTGGTTTCATTGGTTCGGTTCAGGGTTTTTTCATTGATGCTCGTGTAGCTGGAAATGTAGTATTTACACCTTCCATGCAAGCAACCACGAGTTATGCCAATACTGATACAGGTTTTTATAGAACAGATCGATTAGGCGGTCAACTCATTAAGCTGTCTTTAGCAAATGAGTCACAAAGAGACGAGATCATAGTGGGATTCACTGAAAACGCTACCACGGCAATCGATTATGGATTGGATGCTAAAAAGTTTTCGGGAGATGAGAATTTATCGTTCTTCACATTGATCGATAATGATAGGATGGCGATTCAAGGGCTACCTGTTTTAAATGATAACGAAGAGAAGGTAATTGACTTAGGAATGGATCTATCTAATGCTGGAGAATATCGAATTGCCGTAGAGCGTTTTGAGGGCTTTGAAGAAACCATAAGTGTACTACTTAGAGACAATGCTTCGGGCCTTGGTCACGAGTTGTCTGCAGATAAAACGATCACTTTCCAAGCTGAAAGCGCAGAAGTGCCAAGTGATAGATTTCAACTTATCGTCTCCAATACAATGACGAATTTGGCTCTTCCCAAAATTAGACGACTACAATTTTACGGAAGTGTAGATGGGTTGACATTACTGTATGATAGTACTGATAAAGCGCAAGTGTCTATTTACACACTAGCTGGACAGTTGGTCTTTGATGAGCACGTCATCTTTGAATCTTCACAAGCCAAGATTTACCCAAGTATTCAAAGAGAGTCGGTTTACATTCTGAGAGTTGGTGATATGATGGCTAAGTTCATCGTTCGTTAATAGTCTTTTTTTTCCAGAAATAGTTCTCTGAGGTTTTTTCAGGGGTCTTTAAATCATTAATCAATGAGATATTTGAGTTTACTTATTTCAGTTTTAATCTACCTGTTCAGCGGGTTGAATAGCAATGCTCAGAGTGACGCGGCATCAGATTTACCCAATATCGTTTTTATCATTTCAGATCAGCACAAGCTAGATCAAGCGGGAGCTTACGGAAGTAAACTATCTATCACGCCTAACATTGATGAGCTAGCAAGAACCGGCGTAACATTTGAAAATTGCTATACGCCAGCACCCGTATGTGCCCCAGCAAGAGCAGCCCTCATCACAGGCATGTATCCTTATGCCAATCAAGCTATCTATCACAAGGCACCAGTAAAACTTCCGAATGGGAAAATTAAAAATATCGGTAGCGGATACTTACGGGAAACAGGCTATACAGAAGGCATTGTCACAGTTGCAGAGGCATTGAAAACTAAAGGCTATGCAACTGCTGCGCCTGGAAAGATGCACGTTCACGGAGAACTTCAAGTCAATGTGGACGAAGATCACAAAAAGGGTAACAGTATGGGGTTTGACGAAATAAGTGCTAGATATTATACCTATTTCCCGGGAGGCCATTATGAAGATATAGTTGGTGGGGATGCCTATCAGCGATACAGACAGTTTCAGGATTATAGCGACGTTTACCCAAAGGGACCGATGCACTTGAACGAAGAGTATGTTCCTACACTTGTAAAAAGCGAAGAAGACAACTTCGATATGGTGGTGGCAAGAAAATCAGTTGAGTTTATCGAGAAAGTATCAAAAGAAGACAAGCCATTTTTCTTACATGTTGGTTTTGAAAAGCCCCATGCGCCCTTCACCACCACTCAAAAGTATTTGGATATGCACAATCCAGCAGATTACGAATTGCCAGAAACTGTTAATGATTGGTACGGAAAGGGAAAATACCCTTGGGTGCCTAATTGGATTCATTCAGGCATACCGAATGACATAGACAAAGCCCAAAATGTAATGGCGGCCTACAATGCATGCATCACCGAAATGGATGATATGGTAGGACGAGTGATCCAGTCACTCAAGGACAATGGTGAATTTGAAAACACCGTAATTATCTACACCACCGATCACGGCGAGCATCTTTTTGAGCATGGGCTCAGAGGTAAGCACTGTATGTACGAGGAGGCGGTGAATATTCCTTTTATCATTTCTTATCCCAAAATGTTCAAGCAGGGCATCAGAATGGAGTCATTAGTCAGTTTGATTGATGTCTATCCAACGTTATGTGAGTTGGCTGGAGTGGAGATTCCATCTACAGTACAAGGAATATCATTATTAGAAATGCTTAAGGAAGGTAAAGAGATTGATAAACGAACGATTTTTTCAGAATTTAGAGGTGCAGACTATACGCTTTTGCCACAAGAAAAAAATGTCCCTTCCAGAATGCTCCGAACAGGCGACTATAAGTTCGTCTATACGCATGGGATCATTCATCAACTTTTTAATCTCAAAGATGATCCCAACGAGCTAGTCAACTTGGCGATGGATGCGCAATATGAAAAGCAAACGAGTGACTTCTATTTCCTGACCATGGCTGAGTGGAGGTTTCAAGAATATGATCCTATCAAAGCAAGCCTGACAAAGAACGAGTTGAAATGGGAAATGCATGATCAATTTGCGAGTTATGACATTTACTACAGCGAGACACCTGCTCATGAGAACGCTCAGTCAATAGCTAAAAATCTAGAAAAGAGTTCTTTGAATGTCTCAAAAGCGGGTTATTACTGGGTGTTGGCTAATCCCAAATACACAAAGACCACACAGCGATTTGGAGACATACCAGTAGCTGTTGCACAGTACACCAATAAATTGCCAATCTCAGATCCAGTCAAATTTTAAACATCCCTATTATGAAAAATATCTTATTAGTTTTTGCAGCAATGCTTGCATTCGTCACTTTGGAGGCACAGTCAATTTCTATCAATAAAAAGTCTTTTGCTACTATCCAGATGGCTATAGGTGCAGCAAAATCTGGTGACGTAATCGAAATTCGTGGGATGCATACTGGATCAGTCAAACTAAGTAAAAAGGGAATCACGCTTCATGGGGAGAACCCTGAAAATGACGGTATCGTAGGAACAGACGGCTCTGTGATTACTTCCGATGGGAAATATGGAGCGGAGAATCTGACCATCGAAAACCTTGCGATTACAAATGGAAAAGCCGGAGATGCACTAGGTGGTGGTATTTCTTGGAAAGGAGTAAAAGGAGAAAACACGCTGAGAAACCTAATTATTACCCGAAATACTACGGACAAAGTAGGAGGAGGCGCTATGATTACTGCTGGTAAAGTGACCATAGAGAATTGCTGGATTCATGAGAATTACGCCAAGGCATTTGGCGGGGGATTAGCATTGAATTCTGGCAATATTTCTGATTCCGATATCATCATCCGAAACTCAGTTATTTCGTCCAACACCAGCGGAGACCATGGAGCTGGTATTTACCTCAATGGCAATAAGCAATGGGGAGATGAGTCTTATATCAATGTTTCTTTGGAAAACTCCATCATCACTTACAATTCTTCAGGTAAAAAGGGAGGAGCTTTATTTGCCAAAGGTGCGAATCATCTCAAAGACAATAAGACCAATACTACCTTGAAAATGAACCATGTAACTGTGGCATACAATCGCTCAACTGATGCGGAAGGAAAATTACCAGGACTTGCATTTTATGGTGAAGCGGGTTCAGAGCCAATGGTTTCCATTATGAATTCCATAATTGCGCTTAATGGAGAATTGAGCGAACCAGATGTGAATTT
>JBLIFO010000233.1:0-4367 GCA_047633875.1 Marinoscillum sp.
TGCTTGATCAGGCAGATGATATCTGGAGAGATGCCCTCCAAAATCAAAACCCAAGCTCTGGCGAAGTGGCCCGAATGAAGGGTGATATCTATAGCTATCAAGGCAACTTCAAGCAGGCGAGACGAGAATATGAAAAGGCTGCACGCTATTTCAAATGGATATTCAGCGAGGAGCATCCTGAATACCTCAATACGCAAAGCAGATTGGCACGAGCTTATTACGTCAACAATGATTTGAGTGATGTAGAATCTATCCTTTCTGAAACCACTACCGCATATCTCAATTACACACAGACCTACTTTCCTACGCTGAGCGAAGAAGAAAAAGCTAAGTTTTGGAACAAAATCAAAAATGATTTTGAATTCTACAATACAGTAGCTGTTCGCTACAGTGCAAGCAAAGAGAAGTACTTGGAAAACATGTATGACTTTGCCCTGGCAACTAAAGGCTTACTGCTTAATTCTTCTCTGAAAACCCGCAACAGCATACTCAATAGCGGCGATCCAGAGCTTATTGCTTTGTTTAAAAATTGGATAAGCAAAAAGGAATTTCTCACCAATACCCTAGCACAAAGTGCAGAAGAGTTAGCGGAAAATCAAATAGATGTTCGAAAACTCAAGGATGAAATTCAACTACTAGAAAAACAACTCAGTGAAAATTCGGACGATTTTGAAGATTCGTTCGAGTATAAATTTTATAGCTGGAATGATGTTAGAAAATCGCTCAAATCAAATGAAGCAGCTGTGGAAATCATCCGATACCGTGAATTTGATGAACGCTTCAATGAAGAGAAAATTCGTTATGCGGCGCTTATAGTGACGAGTGAAACCAAGTCTAATCCTGAATTGGTGTTATTCGAAAATGGTAACGATATGGAAATTAAGCATTTCAAATACCACAGAAATACCACTAAGTATAAGCTCGCTGATGGGAATTCATTTGGAGTATTCTGGGAGCCAATCTACAATAAAGTGAAAGATAAGGATATCGTCTTCCTTTCACCTGATGGTGTCTACAATCAACTCAATGTGGAATCCTTCAAAATCAATGAATCCAATTATGTGATCGATGAAATGAACGTTCGCGTGGTAGGTAATACAAAATCTATAGCGGCAGTGAGATCAAAAGAAGGAAAGAAAACGCTCAAAAAAGAAGCTCCAAAGGAGTTCACCGCCATGCTATTGGGTAATCCTCAATATTACGAATCTGACGAAAACCGCGATAAGGCTATCCAATCAGCCAAGAATGGAAATGCAGGGACATATGTACCTCAGTTGCCAGGCACAGAGAAAGAAGTCAATACCATCAATGAATTGCTAGAATCCAAAGGCTGGAAAATTGAATCCTACTTAGGCATCAATGCGACAGAAAAACAGATCAAACTAGCTCAGAATTACACCTTAATTCACATCGCTACGCATGGGTTTTTCGATGAAAAACCAAAGGAAAAAACCAATGGACTATTGGCTGAGGATGATGACAACCCACTCGATCGATCAGGTCTCATCACGGGAGGTGGAGGTGATGTGTTGGTAAAAGCCACGAAAAATTACAATATCAATGATGGCGTGCTCACTGCTCATGAAGCCATGAACCTCAACTTTGAGAAAACAGAACTGATAGTACTTAGTGCTTGCGAAACTGGACGTGGTGAGATTCAGCAAGGTGAAGGTGTATTCGGGCTACAGAGATCCTTTCTAGTGGCCGGTGCAGATGCAATAGTGATGAGCCTCTATCAAGTATCTGATGAAGTGACACAGATGCTTATGGTGGAGTTTTACAAAAACTGGCTTTCGGGACAGGATAAGCGAACTGCATTCAACAATGCTCAGCGTACTATTAAAGAAAGCTATAATGAGCCTATCTATTGGGGTGCATTTACCATGATTGCGAAGAGTTGATAAATCATAACTTTTTTAAGTGGTGTATTTCAGCGCTAAACGAACACGGATTAATAAACCTTCATTATGTTGTCTTTCGTTATTCCGGTTTTGGGCGAAAGATGTGAGTCCAAATACCGGAATCTCACAATACTTTGCGGGATTTCACCATTTGCAGTAGCCATTGGTTGCTTTCTGATTTACGCTGTTTGGTAAAACAGTACGCAGACCGGTTGAATTGTTTTTATCTCGTTCGTTTGACAAAATATTGTGATTACTCTCTAAAAATTAAGCAAGAGAACTTCACACCACGAAGATTTTTAATACAATACCAAACATATTTGATAAGTGATATTTCATTCATCATAAGAGTTGATTAGTTTCCCCTTCAAGTTTTAACCTCGCCTACTTGCATGCTCACACTCATCCAATACAATACAGAAACCTATAAATCTACCGAGGGAATAGACCCTTCAGATGCCGCTGAATGGCTAAATCCGGATTTGGTAAACTGGATAGATATTGAATCTTCAAGCCAACCAGTAGTGGAACGAATTGGCGAGATATTCAATGTGCATCCTTTGATTACGGAGGATATTTTGAACATTGATCATCTACCCAAATTCGAGGCGTTTGAAGATCATATTTTTCTATCCCTCAAGATGCTTAGATATGATCATATCGCCGATGAAATCACACAAGAGCATCTCAATATCGTTTTGGGTAGAAATCTTCTAATCACTTTCCAAGAAGGTTTGCCTGGAGATGTGTTTGATGGACTAAGAAAAAGACTGGAAACAGGAAAAGGTGTCATTCGAAAAAATAGCGTAGAATATCTCCTCTATCACTGCTTGGATGCTGTGATTGATAACTATATGGGTATAAGCGAAATTCTTCGTCAACAAATGGAAGTGATGGAAATGAAACTGATCTCAGACACTTCCTATGATGCCCCAGAGCAAGTAATGCTACTGAAAAAGAAAGTCAACGTACTACGTGGATACACTGTGCCACTTTGGGATGCATTTAATCAGATGCAGGCGGAAGGCGAGCATTTCTTTCACAAAGATTCTAAAGTCTACTTTCGAGACATAAGCGATCATATCAAGTTTTTGCTCACGTTTTTTGATACCTCCAGAGAGATGCTCAGAGATATCATGGATCTTTACCAGACCAATATCAACAATGAGATGAACAAGGTGATGAAGACGCTCACGGTGGTTTCTGCTATCTTCATTCCGCTGACTTTTGTGGCTGGTGTATATGGTATGAATTTTGACTTCATGCCAGAGCTTCATTATGAACACGGTTATATTTTTGTCTGGCTTTTGATGGGCTTGACCACTACAATAATGGTGATTCTAATGCGCTTCAAAAAATGGCTTTAAGACTTTCACAATAACACAAAAAGGCCCGCCATGCTTCGCATGGCGGGCCTTTTTGCTTTAGATAAATCGTCTACTTCTTCTCTTTCAGCAAATCTCTTATTTCGCCCAATAGTATTTCCTCGTTTGATGGTGCTGGTGGCGCAGCTTGCGCTACTTCTTCCCTTTTCCTTTGAGTAGCATTATAACCTTTAATCACCATGAAAACCACAAAAGCGTTGATCAAGAAATCGATAATGGTCTGAATGAATTTACCATAACTGATCACTACCTCATCAGCTCCTTCAGTCGCCTGAATTAAGACAAATACTAAGTCAGTAAAGTCTGCTCCGCCGAGCAGCACCCCTATAGGTGGCATGAGAATGTCGGAGACAAATGATGTCACTATAGACTTGAATGCCGCTCCTATGATGACAGCTAAATCAATGATGTTGCCTTTCATGACGAAGGCCTTAAATTCTATGATCATTTTATTTAGGTTTAAGTGATAATTTTGGAACCTAATATATCCCAACTTTTCCATTGGGATGACAGTCTATTCCTGATCTGATTGGCTTTTAGATGAACTAGTAGGTTACTACGACTAGGCACCAACATCAACCGACCTACACTTCTCTATACTCCCTATTCGAGCTTTTCTGATTTCATTAGAATGCATAATTTTCTAATGAACTTTTAATAAAAATCCATGCGCACTACACTCATTTTTCTCGCACTTCTTTCAATTTCCATATGCTCCTTTGCTCAGCAAAATGACAATCCCAAGTACGAAGCAGCCCTTGCGGAGAAACTCGAAGCAGATGATTATGCATGAAAGCTTATGTATTGGTACTATTAAAAACAGGTAGCAATACCTCAACAGACAAACCGGCTCGCTCTTCTGCTTTCACTGGACACATGGAAAATATTGGTAAAATGGTAGAGTAAAAAAAACCAGTGGTGCCGGCCCTAAGCTTGAAAAAAACGATCGTGAATACCGAGGTATTTTTATCTTAACTACACCTACTCTTGAAGAAGCGGAGACACTCCTTCAAACAGACCCTGCTAATGCAGCGAAGTATATTGAAGCAGAACTTTATAGCTGGCATGGCTCTGCGACACT
>JBLIFO010000234.1:0-4367 GCA_047633875.1 Marinoscillum sp.
AAAACTTAATTGTAAACTTGGGCACAGTATAGCAAAGTTACCCATAAGGTCACGGCCTATCGAAGATTTATCACCAGAAAAAATAAAATTGGAACAATTGGGTCAGCTAATGAAGCCTTGTGACTTTTTCAACGCCTCTTCTATATATTTAAAAGACGATAATACTTCAGGCTTTCCATTTACAACTGCCACATTGTGTTCAAAGTGGGCGGAAGGCATTCTATCTGCAGTAATAATCGTCCAGCCATCGGAAAGTTGGATTACACGTCTTGTGCCCATATTAATCATTGGTTCTATCGCAATAACTAACCCTTCCTGAATCTTGGTGCCTCGCCCTCTTTTTCCATAGTTTGGAACTTCTGGAGATTCATGCATTTTTTTACCTAAGCCATGACCTACTAATTCTCGTACTACTCCATAGCCAAAACTTTCTGTGTATGTCTGAATCGCATGGCCGATATCTCCCATTCTATTGCCAGCTACCGTTTGCTCTATCCCAAGTTCCAAGCTTTTTTTAGTGACACTGAGTAGTTGCTTCACATCATCAGTTATCTCACCGACAGCAAATGTATAAGCATGATCTCCGTAATAGCCATTTTTATATGCCCCACAGTCCAATCCAACTACATCGCCTTCTACTAATGGTCTATTAGTGGGTAAGCCATGGACAACTTGCTCGTTTACTGAAGTAATAATGGTATTCGGGTAATCATATAGACCTAAAAATCCAGGTACTGCTCCTTGGTCACGTATAAATTCTTCGGCGATTTTGTCAAGCTGAAGAGGTGTAATACCTGGGCGAATGTGCTCCGCCATGAGCCCGAGGGTCTTAGATACGATAAGAGCACTCTCGCGTATTAGCTCGATCTCTTCTTTGGATTTGTAGTGGATCATCTTGAACAATTGGCTGCAAATCTAGTATAAACAAAAAACCCTCCGAAAATTCGAAGGGTTTTTTGAAAACTTTAGGTTTAAAGTGAAATTATTTAGAAACGCCTTCTAGCACTTCTTTGATGTCGACTCTAGCACCATCTTTATAAGAAACGATAAAAGCGTCTTTGACTCCCATTTCTCTCAAATATTTTTTCAGCGTGTCAGCCTCCCAGTAGTCTCTGAAAGCACCAATAGTGAATTTATTCACACCATTGTCAGACTCTTGTCCGAAGTTCTTTGCTTTTGAATATTTCTGAAGATCTTTCTGAGAATATGCACCTATTTGAACTTTAAAAACCACGCCAACAGCCTCATTGACAGGACCAGTTTCTGCCGCAGGCTTTGCTGCAGGCTTACTTGCTAATTCTGCCATCTGATCACGTAAGCTAGATACTTGGCTTTGATAAGAAGTAATTTGCTCATCCTTATCTGCTATTTTATCATCAACACCTGCTAGTTCATTTTTCAAACTTGCTGTTTGGCTTTTTAATGATTTGTTTTCTTCAATGAGCACTTTATATTGCTCCGGCTCTAACGCCTTGATTCTTTTTTTCCATTCCTTTTGCTCATCCTTAGACATCTGTGCTGTTGCGTTGAAGCCAACTGAAACAAAGAAAACAAGTAGCAATAAACTGACGATCCTTTTCATGATTTAAACTGTTGATTCATAAATAATTACATAACTGGGTCTAAAGTACTATAATAAGTATTGAAATAGCAAGTTTTACTACTTCAAACTACCGATCATATCTTCAGGTTTTACCCACTGATCAAACTCTTCATTTGTTAAAAAACCTAAATCTACGGCAGCTTTCCTTAAAGTAGAGCCATCTTTATGAGCTTTTTTAGCAATTTTCGCGGCATTTTCATATCCAATGTGGGTATTCAATGCGGTAACTAACATAAGTGAATTTTCTAATTTTTCTTTAATAACTGGATAGTTTGGTTCTATTCCTACTGCGCAATGTTCGTTAAATGAAGCACAAGCGTCACCGATTAACCTTGCAGAAGTCAATAAATTATAAACCATCATTGGCTTAAAGACATTTAGTTCAAAATGGCCACACATACCCCCTGTGGTCACGGCAACATCATTTCCGATTACTTGAGCGCAGACCATAGTAAGAGCCTCGCACTGGGTTGGGTTTACTTTGCCAGGCATGATAGAAGAACCAGGTTCGTTTTCAGGGATGATGATTTCACCAATCCCACTTCTTGGACCAGAACAAAGCATTCGAATATCATTGGCGATTTTCATAAGGCTCACTGCCATTTGTTTCAACGCGCCGTGCGTTTCTACAATAGCATCATGAGCTGCAAGCGCCTCAAATTTGTTTTCAGCCGTTTTAAAAGGAAGACCAGAATTATCCGAGATTTTTTTAGCGACTAGCACATCATAACCAGCAGGTGTATTGAGGCCAGTACCAACAGCTGTTCCACCTAATGCGAGCTCACTTAAATGATCGAGTGTGTTATTTAGTGCTTTAAGACCATGGTCAAGCTGGGAAACATAACCTGAAAACTCTTGGCCAAGGCTCAATGGAGTAGCATCCATAAAGTGTGTCCTTCCGATTTTTACAACCTTTTGGAAAGCTGCTGATTTAGCTGCCAAAGTATCGCGCAAAAGAGTCACCTTCGGTATCGTATTTTCCATGATGATCTTATAAGATGCAATGTGCATTGCCGTAGGAAAAGTATCATTGGATGATTGACTCTTGTTTACATCATCATTTGGATGAATGGTTTTCTTAGCGTCAGACAATGAGCCCCCTGCTAGTACGTGCGCACGGTTTGCAACTACTTCGTTACAGTTCATATTGCTTTGTGTTCCAGAACCGGTTTGCCATATTACTAAAGGGAACTGATCATCAAGATCTCCAGCGAGTATTTCATCACACACCTTCCCTATCAAGTCAGATTTCTCTTTTGGTAGTACCCCTAGTTCAAGATTGGCTTGAGCGGCAGATTTTTTGAGAATAGCAAAGGCACGAATTATTTCTAGTGGCATGTGCATATTTTCCCCACCAATTTTGAAATTGTCACGCGAACGCTGAGTTTGAGCGCCCCAATATTTATCTGCGGGAACTTCCACGTCCCCCATTGTATCATGCTCTAATCGATAGTCCATTTTGCTAAATCTTTTATCTGCTAATTTTTCTATAAAATTAGCTTATTCATTACAGATATCTTGGTTTGAAATCAAATCAAGATTGGGAGTTTAATGATTTCATAGTACGTTTGCCTAGTTTAGAATTATTCTAAATAAATGAAAAAAACCACCGTCCTCATATCGGATTTTCAGTTTCTTACTCGAGCTGGACTCGTTCACCTTCTGGAGAATCAGGATGAGTTTGAGCTTTTGGGTGTGCTGGATGAGCCTGAAGAGCTCTTACATCGTGTGCTTGAGACGCATCCTGATGTGGTATTGATGGATTATAAAAGCAAAGATCCAGTGCTGATGTCTTTGCTTAAGCAAGTAGTTGCCTCAAGGGCAACCAATATTTTGATTATTACCAATGAGAGTGACAGAGCTTCGATTAAAACACTTTTGGATCTTGGTATCAAAGGAGTAGTCACCAAAAAATGTAGCAGACACGAGATTCTTAGCGCTATTGGCTCTGTGGCCAAAAACAATAGGTTTTTCTGTAATAAAGTTCTTGACTTATTAGTGGAAGAACCAGCTACTGAGGATCCAAAAAGATGTGAGCCAACCGATTTGTCGGCAAGGGAATTTGAAGTAATCCAACTTATAACTAAAGGAATGAAGACTTCTGACATAGCCTTGAAGCTCCATTTAAGTGTTCATACTATTAATTCGCACCGTAAAAATATTTTGAAGAAGCTTAACCTAAAATCTCCAGCAGAACTTATAGTATATGCAATGGAGAGCGGTCTCGCTAAAGCCTGATTTAAATCATGGATTTCACTAGTGATGGCTATTGTTAAATCCATGTGAGTCCGGTTATTTTGTAAAATCTTATGCCGACACTAGACGACTTAAATCTTAACCAGAGAATGACCATTAAGGAGCTTTCTCCTGATAGTTTGGCATCCAAACTCATGGACATGGGTATGTATCCTGGCAAATCGGTTCAAGTAGTCTTTAAAGCTCCGTTTGGCGGACCAATAGCGATTGACTTGGATGGCTACACTCTTTCGCTGAGAAAAGAAGAAGCATCACTAGTAGAGGTGGAGTAATATGAAAATAGCATTAGTTGGGAATCCCAACTCAGGTAAAACTTCTGTATTCAATCAGCTCACAGGGCTCAATCAAAAGATTGGGAATTTTCCGGGTGTCACGGTTGACAAAAAAACAGGTACACTTCGTAAATCGGATACACCTCACCAAATCATAGATCTTCCAGGAGTTTATAGTTTATATCCGAAGACTCAAGACGAGCAAGTAGTTTATGACATCTTGAGCAATAAGGATC
>JBLIFO010000235.1:0-4331 GCA_047633875.1 Marinoscillum sp.
CATAGAAGCTTTATGTTACAACCTATATCGTACTCCAGGGATCATTGCGTATAATCAGCAAAAGTGAGGCTAAAAGAGCCTCAAAATCAAGGGATTAAACTTCGAAACAATAAATAAATCAGAAAAACCCACACCACAATCTCAAAAATCCGTCGAAAATCAAAGTAAAATTATTGAAGCTTACTTTTGCAACGGTCTTGAAACGCATCCTCACCACCCTTTCTCAAAAATGGCCTCAATATCTACTTGAAATCATCGTAATCACTCTCGGTATATTAGGTGCCTACCTCCTCGACAATTGGAATGACAACCGCCTGGAAAACAAGGTGGAAACAAGATATCTTAAAAGCCTGCATCAAGATTTGGTGAAAGATGTGGAGTCGCTGACATTCATGCAATCCATTCGTGAAAAAGCATCTAAATCAGCACTCAAGCTATTAAAAACCAAATCCATTGGTGGCAGCTTTGATGAACAGCTACAATTCGAAAAAGATTTGGTAGATGTCCTTTTCTGGTACGAGTTCACTCCCAATGACAACACTTTTAAGGAATTGACAAGCTCTGGAAATCTTAGCATCATTGACAATGAAAAGATCAAAAGTGGATTGCTAAATCTCGAGGCACTTAATAATGAAATCGTCTTGTCAAGAAACCACATGAAAAGAGAGTTTGATATCTACTTATATGATGAGTTTGTTCATTTCGATGAGTTTCCCCTGCTTGACTATGATCACATCGTAAAAACGAGAGAATATAATTGGGTAGACGATGCAGATCCTTTGACGCTCAAGAAAATCAGTGAAGAATCAAATTTGCTAATAGCACACCAAACCATAAGAAACGGCTTCAAGTTAGCCATATTGAACAATGCATACCTCGTCTATTTATACTTGAAGATGTTAGTTCAAAATAAGGCCCTTCAAAACGAAATTAAAGATGAATTATCAGCGGGCAGATGACCGTAGGATCTTTCACTTCACTCTGATATACCTATCCCTACTCCAGCTATAAGTGAAACCCTCAATTTCCACTTTTTCTTTCAATGTGATTAGATCAGTATTCAAAGTATGGATACTAAAACCATACCTTTTTGCCAGATCCAAATAGCTGGTGTTGATTCCTTTCTCTGTGTGACAGAGTATGATTTTCAACTTGCCTTGATAGCCTCTTAGCAACTCAACATCCCGAGGAAAGGCATAATTGTCTGCGATCATGATTACTTCTTTTGCTGCAGGACATTTATCTATGCCAAGAAGCAGCGCTTCAATATTATTCTCAGGATAATCTCCTCCTCCACCAGCCCTCATCGCTTCAAACATTTTATCTCTTGCAGGCACTATATCAGCGGTTTTCACATGAAACAAACCTTCCGTGTTACCAATGGTTTTTTCTGCAGTAGGCTTATCGTTTCCATCATTGAAAAACACAAAGTCCTTTTCCTTTTCGGACCGTAGCAGTTTAAGCCACTTGAGCATATCGGCAGTATATGGGTACATACTACCCGTGACATCCACTATGATAAGATCTGGATCAAGTTTATTCCTAAACAATACACTTGAAACCACCTTCTTTTGAACCTTTGGAAGTATCGGAAGAAAGCTGGTGTCTACCTCATATGCCACACATTGTGAATATTGCTGTAGCATGTGGTATTTTTCTTTCAACTCTTGGGCTATCTCAAAAGTCTGTATTTGCACACTCTCCTTCTTAATTGGGAAAATGACCATTCCATGGGCAACCAAATCATATTGTTGCTTCCCGATAGTCAGTCCGCGCTTCCATTGCAAAATGTACTTGAGGGATTTTGCGAGCTTTTCTTTACAGGGAAACAAGTTTCCATTCACCTTCACTTCCTTCACTCGACCACCATAGTCCAAATACACATCAAAAAAAACACGCCCCTTATAACTCTCCGAGCAGTCATAGATTTTTTCGAGTTTCTCCGAAAGGTTTTCTATGGAATAGAGCGATTCTGGGTATTCACACACTATCCTTTGATAATCAAGCGACAACTCTTCTTTGAGTTTTATAATCCGCTGATCTAGCATTTTCAAATATGTCTTGATACTATCAATTTCTGCTTTAGAGGTCTCTTTAGTGAAGTACGGTTCATAATAGATGACAAAACCATGGAAGAGTTCTAGACAGGTAGGAGAACTATTACACCCGGTTTGACCAATGATGTTCCAATCAAAAAATTTGTTGACTGTTATCTGGGGATTGATTTCCATCAAGTTCGTAATGCGCATTTGATCCAGCTTCGCTTGGTCAAATAATGCTTCCTCACTGAAAGTAGTATAGACCAGATCAATTTTGATTATTCGCTGGTCACTAAAAGGAATGCGCGTAATTTCTTCTTTTGAAAATCCGGACTGCAGCAGCAGATAGTCAGATTGGTCATCAAATTGATATTTTACCGTTTTAGTATGCTGAGCCTCTGTATAGATTTCAAGGGCTGTTTTTTGCGATTTTGCATTCAGCACACCAAGGATCAAAAACAACAGAGCAAAAAGGTTCTTCATTAAGTGTGCTTTGTAAGTTCGTTCGGAAATCTAACGACGAAATTACCATTAGAGATATTCTGTGACAATCTTTACCGCCAATGAAAATTCTATATGTCCATCAGTACTACAGAACGCCCAATGAAGGGGGATGCGTGCGCTCTTTTCACATTGCAAAAGCTATGAAAAAGGCTGGACATAAAGTTACTGTGATCACAAGTCATAACTATCCGAGTTCAATATCTAATGAAGAAGGAATTGATATACATCGCTTGAATATTCCCTACTCTAATGAAATGGGCTTTTTCTCTCGTATAATGGCATTTTTAAAATTCGCGTCTCGAGTGAAGAACATAGCTCCCAAGTTGATACCTGAAACGGATCTCACATATGTAGTCACCACCCCTTTAAGTACTGGGCTCATCGCTTTGCATCTTAAAAGAAAATATGATGTCCCGTATTATTTCGAAGTGGGGGACTTGTGGCCCGAAGTTCCCATCAAAATGGGCATTATTGATAATAAATGGTTGGCTAACATCATTTATAAGTTTGAAACAAAATGCTATCAAAACGCCAAGAAAGTGATTGCGCTTTCGCCTGCCATTAAAGATTATATCCTTGCCAAATCTCCTTCTACTGAAGTAGTGATTGTTACTAATTTCGCTGACAATGAATTGTTCTTGCCGAATATCAGACAAAATGCCATAACTCAAGAAAACCCAGTAAGAATCGCCTATGCAGGCACTTTTGGTCGAGCCAATCATCTTGAATACTTACTGGAAGTAGCCATTCTTTGCGAAAAAGCTAATCTGCCTATCCTATTCACTTTGATGGGAGAAGGCCAGCGATATCGTGCAATTCAAGAGCAGGCTAAAAATATCAGGAATTTAGAGGTGCTTCCTTTCGGAAATTTGACGGAAGTTAAAAATTGTTTGGAAGCATGCGATGCTGCTTTTGTTTCCTTTCTGAATGTGGAAGCATTGCATACAGGTAGCCCAAATAAGTTTTTTGATGGGTTAGCGGCTGGCAAAATGATCATTGCAAACTTTGAGGGTTGGATCGGAAAGACAATCCTGGAATCCAACTGTGGATTCACTTATAACCCAGAAGTGCCACAAGACTTTATTGATAAAATTCAAGAGGTAATAAATGACCTTAGCTTACTGCAGACCTATCAGAAAAATGCGAGAAGTCTAGCAGAGTCTACTTTCAGCAAAGGAATTCAAATAGAGAAATTACTCAAGTCGCTCTATTAAACCAATTCATCAGCTTTTTGGCTTATATCCAGATTCTCTGAAAATTAAATAATTATCAGTTTGGTTGACTAATTCGAGGAGTGACACATTGTTTTGCTCCATATAAGATTCCACAATTCTCCATCCTACCCACGCACCGATTCTCCCCGGACAATCTTGACTGATTTCATAAACACTTGGACGTTCACCTAAAAATCGACGCTTCAAGATATGGTTGGTATCATACAGGGCCTCATTTTGAATAAGCGTTGCCCAAATAATGGATTCATTTTCCAACGAACGTTTCATATCCATTGCAGAATATCCCAATAGAATAGAGTCAGGAGTGCATGGCATGAGTCTTTTTGTCAAGTAATAGGTTTTTCCAAAATCAATCATCTCAGATAAAAGAGTGGAGCTATTGCCTGCCTGAACCTTATCGCCAGCCAAGAATTTCAGTATGATTGAAGAAAGGTGTTCTTTATTATAGCGCCTGAGTACATATTCGGGGATTTCCAAAGGCTTATAAGTGGCATCATTTCCAATGAAAAAATCCAGACCAATAATGATCAAAGAATCTGAAATATAAAGGTCA
>JBLIFO010000236.1:0-4255 GCA_047633875.1 Marinoscillum sp.
TATTGACGGACACTGGAAGGGTCTAAATAACATACATAAGCTGCTTAAACCTAGTGGTAAATTCTACTTTTCAACACCAATTGGACCTGAGAAGATTCATTTTAATGCTCATCGAGTATTTAACCTTTCAACCCTTCGAGATTACTTTCTAGACCTATATACAATTGATGATTTTTCCTATGTTGATGATCATGGGACCCACCATGCACCAGTAAAAATAACCGACGGCCTAAGTAATAATTTTAATTGCAGGTTTGGGTGTGGGATTTTTGAGTTGACTAAGAAATAAGGCACCAATAATGATTCTGCAAAAAATAAAGGATTTGGCAAAAATGTTTATTCCGCAATCAGGAGTCTTGCAGAGGTTTTACCTAGGCATTTACTATGTAGGCCTTTGGGGAATGAATTATGGCCGAACAGCTGACCTCAAAGGAAGTGGCGAACTCAAAGCTCTCCATAGCCTAAAGACTCATTTAGGAGAAAGGCCAGTCATATTTGATGTAGGTGCCAATGTGGGTGATTATACCATTGCCCTGACAAATATCTTCCCAAAAGCAAACATTCATACTTTCGAACCAGTAAAGAAGACTTTTGATGCATTGGTAGAGCGAACGCAGAATCACCCGAATATTACGCCTTATCATCTCGCTCTTGGAGATGAAAACAAGCAGAGTCAAATATTTTTCGGATCTAAAAGCTCACACTCTTCTCTAGTCGGAAACCGGAGTGAGCAGGGTGATTTGGAATACACTGAAAATATTCAGATCGAACGCCTTGATGATCTTTTGAGTAAAGTCAGTATCACAAATATCGACTTTCTAAAAATAGACGTAGAAGGATTCGAAATCAATGTACTTAAAGGCGCTCAAGAATTAATCAAAGCAAAAAAAATCAAATGCATTCAATTTGAGTTTGGAGGTACCATGATCGATGCGCGTGTATTCCTGAGAGACTTTTATGTACTTCTAGGTGAAAACTATGAGTTATATAGAATAACCAAAAGTGGTTTATTCCCAATAGGCGATTATAAACCACACCACGAGATTTTTCATTACTGCAATTACATGGCGATACTTAAAGATTAATCCATGAGTAGTCCCATTATTTCCATCATCACGGTAACATTCAATGCAGAGCAGTTTCTGGAGTCGACTATAAAAAGTGTAATCGATCAAGAATTTGAGGGTTTGGAGTATATCATCGTAGATGGAGCCTCCGCGGATAATACGTCTGAGATAATCAGAAAGTATTCAAAGCAAATCGACCAACTCATTTGTGAACCAGACAAAGGTGTCTATGATGCTATGAACAAAGGACTAGCAGCCGCGAATGGCGAATATGTCCTTTTCCTCAATGCAGGAGACGAGTTGGCTTCAAATACTTTATTGCAAAATATTTTCAATTATGATGAAGACACTGATCTTATCTATGGAGAGACGCTAATACTCAATCCCGAGCGGAAAGTATTAGGCACCAGAACCGACTTAACTAGTCGAAAGCTTCCTGAGACTTTGACAAAAAAAGATTTTCTAGAAGGTCAAGTAGTAAGTCATCAATCATTCATCCCAAAGAAAGCGCTATGTAGTCCTTATCATCTCGAGTATAGATGTAGTGCCGATATTGATTGGATGCTAGACATCATGGATCAGGCACGATCTATCCGCAAGACTGATCAGCCAATCGCCAAATACTTACAAGGTGGTATCTCAGATCGAAATCTAAAAACCTGTTGGAAGGAGCGGTTTTGGATATTAATGAAGCACTTCAATCCCTTTATTGTGATATTTAAGCACTTGGAATTTGCTGTGAGGTATTTGAAAATAGGTGCTTATAAAGCACCCTAGCCTTTTATAGCTTCTACAAAGAGCGAATCGGGTTTGAACACCACACCTTTTTTAGAGTCCAACTCGAAGGATTCCCAATCTTTTACATTGCTAGTATTGGCATCCTTCACTTCGACTTGCTCAAAACCAAAGCTCTCCAAAAGTATTTTCAAGGAAACACGATCGTACATCCACTTGTGTACCTCCCCACCAGCTCTGAACTCACCTATTTTGAAGAGTCCTGACCAAGGAAAAAGCTTCGTGAGGATTGATCTAAATACCTTTTTGAGAAAGAAAACTTTGGCGGAAGCCGTCATAGTTCCAAACTTCCCAAGTTTCTGCGTGAAGCTGAGAGATTTTTTGGTATTGTCAAGGTAAGGTCTCACCTCTTCCCCATTTCTGGCCAAGATATATGCTTTGTTGAGTACGTCTCCTTTCAAATACTCCAACATTTCACCACCCGATTTCTCTCTGGTAAGCTGGTCGAGCAATTCGATGACACTCCATTGATAGTCAGCCTCTGCTTCAGATTCTTTGCCAGTAGAGCATCTATCCAAATTTTGGATGTAATTCCTTGCTATCTGTTCTAGGTCAGGTACTACCACTCTAAGAATTCCACCAGACACCAGCACTCGATTGCATTCTTGGAGAAAACCCTTCACATCATCCCGTGGTATGTGCTCCAAGACATGGGAGTGGTAAACCACTTGCATGGAAGCATCTGCAAAAGGAAATCCGTCGCGTCCATCCACATGTTTGATTCCTGGGTCTGCAGGGAGTATATCTATATTGTTCCAAGAGCTATGATATCGCTTCCCACAACCTACATTTAGGTAATTCAGCTTCCCTGAAATCATCTGTCTAGTTGATTTTTGTAAATAGAAATATATTTATTTGCGATAAGGGCTTCATTGAAATGACTCGCAATCGTTTCCCGGGCATTGATACCAGCCTTTTTCCTAATTGATTTGTCGCTGAAATAAGTAATTCCCTCTGAGAGACTTTTTGAGTCCTTATTTGTTGCGATGAAGCCATTTTGCTTGTGATCTACCATATCTATCACTCCCCCACTATCAAATGTTACAACTGGTACACCACAAGCCATTGCCTCTAAAACTGTGTTAGGTAAATTATCCTGAATTGAAGGTAGCACAAATATATCCGCAGCATTGTAGGCATTCACTATATCCACTTCATTGGCCAAATGTCCTAGTGATACGCATTCAATTCCATCTACTTGGACAGCATTTGACCCAAATAATAACAATTTAAAATCCAGTCCATTATTCATTAATAATTCTAGACTTTTAATTAGATAATTGAAGCCTTTTCGTTCATCATTGAGATCCATGGCTCCACATAAGACATAAAACGAATCTAATTTCAAACCCAGTCTGGACCTAATCTCAGTCTGTTCCAAAGGCTTGAATACATTAAGGTCCAAAGTATTTCCAATAACAGAAATTTCTTGAGCTTTAAACAAATGACTTTGATGTGCGCGATCTGCTAACCATTGGCTACAGGCAACAAGTTTCAAAGTAAGCGACTTCCAAACCTCTTCCTTTTGCGAAAGCAAATTGAAACTAACCTTGGAAGAATCTTTCAGATAAAAGCATCCATCGCAATTGGAAATATATTTAGCACAATCATCAGAATAATGACAACCTCCAGTGAAGGACCACATGTCATGCATGGTCCAAATAGTGGGTTTAGCAGTACTAATTCGTACAATCTCTTCCACCCCCAAAAAACCGAAATGAACCCAATGAATATGGACCAAATCGGCCTCTTTAAAAGCGTCAGTACTAAATAAACTTTTAGCCCCTGTACCATTTGAAAACTTGTACAATCCACTTGAATACTTCACTAATCGAAAAACTTTCAGTCGATCAATTGCAAATTTTATCTTGTTGAGAAAGCCGGAACCTATGATTCTACCATTTGACTGTTGCTCGGGATAGAAATAACCGTATGAGACCTCAACGCCTTGATCTACTAGAGCAGCACCTAATCGCCGAGCAGCAATTGCAGCTCCGCCTTTTTGGAAAGTGTTAAGAAAAAGAACTTTCATCAGTTCTGATAGCGTAAAGATTTATCTGCATATCCATACCCGTGTTACTCACCTTCCAATTATTTTTCATTGGTTGATCTTGAGTGTTAGCGTTTTCTAAAAAGTATCTGAATCCAAGTTTCTCAAGCGAAATAAGCATTGGAGCAACGTTTTGAGGCTTTCCAGCAAATGTGTGTAGCTCTATAAATAGTCGATCGACAACACCCAAAGCTTCTTTACAATCATCTACCACTGAGAACTCGGCGCCCTCAATGTCCAATTTCAAAAAATCAACCTTTTGATATTTGCTCAGCAGGTCTTTGAGACGAATGCTTTTTAGCGTATCACCTTCATCCGAAATAAAAGCTCCGTCAGCATGATC
>JBLIFO010000237.1:0-4215 GCA_047633875.1 Marinoscillum sp.
ATTACGACAACATAGGAGTTGGAAGGGCGAAATCATCTTCAAAAGCATGCTCAACGGCACTTTGGTTCAAGACTATGATGGCGTAACCGATAGTAAGGAACAGCTAAAAGTAGTAACCAAAACTGCTCCAACAGCTGAAGAGGTGGAAAGCCTTTTGTTCGCATCTAAGATTTGCAAGCAATCAAAGTCAAATACTATCATATTGGCCAACAATGGACAGCTTTTAGCAAGTGGTGTTGGTCAAACCTCAAGAGTGGACGCTTTGGAACAAGCTATAGATAAGGCCAAGAAATTCGGATTTGACTTGAATGGAGCAGCAATGGCATCTGATGCATTTTTCCCTTTTCCAGATTGTGTAGAAATCGCAGACAAGGCGGGCATCAAATCTGTCATTCAGCCAGGAGGATCAGTGAAAGATCAGCTTTCGATTGACTACTGTGATGAACATGAGATATCGATGGTTTTCACGGGCACAAGACATTTCAAGCATTAGTAAATCAATTCATAACAAATTAACTTTGTAGCTTTCCCCACATATAAATACAGCAAGCAGACATGGGATTTTTTGATTTCTTCAATAGTGATATAGCCATAGATCTTGGCACAGCTAATACCTTGATTATCAGTAAAGATAAGATTGTAGTAGATGAGCCTTCCATCATTGCAATAGATAAAAACACCAATAAGGTTTTAGCGATTGGGCGTGAGGCTATGCAAATGCATGAAAAAACCCATGAGAATATCAAGACCATACGTCCATTGAAGGATGGAGTGATCGCTGATTTCCATGCTGCTGAGCATATGATTCGTGGTATGATCAAAATGATCGATCATGGAAATAAAAAATGGTTGCCTAGCTCACATAGAATGGTAATCTGTATTCCATCAGGGATTACAGAGGTAGAGAAAAGAGCGGTAAGAGATTCGGCGGAACATGCTGGAGCAAAAGAAGTATATATGATTCACGAACCGATAGCTGCAGCCATTGGTATCGGAATGAATATAGAGCAACCGATTGGAGCCATGATTGTGGATATAGGAGGTGGTACCACTGAGATCGCCGTGATTGCTCTGAGTGGAATCGTATGCGATCAATCAATTCGAGTTGCGGGTGATTCCTTCAACAAAGACATCCTCGACTATATGCGAAGACAGCACAACCTTCTAATAGGTGAGCGAACTGCAGAACGTGTGAAAATAGAAGTAGGTTCAGCGCTTACTGAACTTGAGGATGGTCCGGAAGACTATGAAATAAGAGGAAGAGATCTTATGACTGGTATTCCAAAAGTTATCAAGATTTCATACTCTGAGATCGCCTTTGCAATAGACAAATCAGTCTCCAAAATAGAAGAAGCTGTGCTTAAGGCGTTGGAAATCTCCCCACCTGAATTGTCTGCCGATATATATGACAATGGTATTTATCTGACTGGTGGCGGAGCTTTACTTCGTGGATTAGACAAGAGGCTTTCTATGAAAACAAAACTACCTATCCATATCGCTGAAGATCCATTGAGAGCAGTGGTACGTGGAACAGGTCTTGCATTGAAAAGTCTAGATAGATACAAGCCAGTCTTAATGACCTAATAGTTGAATGCAGAAATTACTTTACTTCCTCTATCGGTTTAGAACCTTTGGTTTGTTTCTGCTATTGGAGGTAGTTTGTGGGTGGCTGATTATTTCTTATAATAACCGCCAGAATGCATCTTTTCTTAATTCTTCAAATTTCATCATTGCTTCTATCAATACCCTGAGTAATAATACCTCGGACTACTTTGATCTTTCGAGGGTGAATGATGAGTTAATTGAAGAAAATCTTAAACTTAGACGAGAACTTTCTAAATACAGCCTTTTCACTGCGATTGAAGATACTTCTGAAGTACGCTATAGCTGGAATAAAGCTCACGTTATCAACAACACCTATAGAAGATCATTGAATTACCTTACCATCAATGCCGGTAGTGATCGTGGAGTGAAACCTGGGATGGGAGTTGTGTCGTCTAAAGGTGTAGTGGGTCAAGTAAAATCAGTTTCCTCAAACTTTGCAACGGTGACCTCACTGCTTCATCGCAATCTTCTCATTTCAAGTATTATTAAAAGCAGCAATACACTTTGTACAATTCAATGGGATGGTGGTAATCATCAAATCGCAACACTTAAATATGTCCCTCGTCATATTGAACTTGTTGTAGGAGATGAGGTGGTGACTTCTGGCTACAATGCCGTGTTCCCTGCAGGCATAGCCATCGGTACTGTGTCAGAAGTCAATTTGAGCAGCAATGACGTTTTCTATTTCGCAAAAATTAAATTAAAGGTTGACTTTAGCTCATTGAGCCATGTTTACTTGGTGGAAAATATTCTTAAAATCGAACAAGACTCCTTAGAGTTGCAAACCCGTGAAAGATGACAAGAATAGACTATCCCAAACAGGTTTTATATTTTTTGATTTTTGCTGTGACGCAAGTGTTCTTTATGTACAAGTTCATCTTGTTTGACGTTGCTTTTGCGTTTTACTACATCGGGTTTGTCCTTTTGTTCCCTTATGGTGTATCGCGATCTGTCACAATGTCTATTGCATTTCTTACTGGACTGACGATTGATATATTTTCCAATACGCCTGGCATACACGCTTCGGCGTGTGTATTCATCGCGTTCACCAAGGATTTTTGGATAGATGTTGTGATAAGAAGATCAGATGATGATATACAGATTGATTGGAATGAATTAGGTCTTTGGGGATTGATCAAGTACATGCTCCCACTTGTTTTTGCTCATCATTTGATCATTTTTGCGATTGAAAATGGTGGATTTAGTGGCTCAGGGCTGTTATTTAATAAAATATTTGGCAGCACAATTTACAGCTTCACTATTATCATAGCCCTGAGCATTCTCCTTGCACCAAAAGCGAAGAGAACATGAACAGCAGAAGTGTCATCATACAGGTTTTCATCCTTTTGATTGCATTGATCTTTTCCATCAGGCTCTTTTCTATCCAAGTGCTGAATGATGAATACAAACTTGCTGCTGAGAACAATATTGTTCAGAAAATTATTGACTACCCATTCCGAGGACTTATCTATGACCGGAATGGTGAACTTCTGGTTTATAATACTCCTGTCTATGATTTAATGATTGTACCCAAAGAAGTGAATTTGGAAGATTCTGTAGCCATTTGTGAACTTCTGGAAATCAATCAAAAAACTTTCGATGAGAAGTACACTAAGGCACGTCGATTCTCTCCAATACTTGCATCTAAGTTTATTGAGCAATTGCCCAATGAATTTTTTGCCCGCATACAGGACCATTTGGTGAAATTTGATGGGTTTTATATTCTACCAAGAACGGTGCGAGGCTATAGCAAAAACTTACTCTCAAACACCCTAGGATATGTTTCGGAAATAGATCGGATCCAACTTGGGAGAGACACTACCAACTATTATAGATCTGGTGACTATGTGGGGAAGACTGGCGTAGAAAAGCAGCACGAAGAAAAGCTTCGTGGCAAGCGTGGAATACGATATAAGATAGTGGACGTACAAGGTGTGGCCAAAGGTGCATTTAGAGAGGGGATATATGATACGGCTTCCATACCTGGAAAAAGTATAGCGCTGACCATAGATGCCGATCTGCAAGCCTACTGTGAAAAATTATTGGACGGCAAGGTGGCGAGTTTAGTAGCCATAGACCCAAATACTGGTGGCATTTTGGCGATAGTCTCCTCACCTTCCTACGACCCAGGATTGTTGAGTGGAAAAGATTTAGGGCAAAATTTTGCTGTGATTAATAGTGATCCATTGAAGCCACTATTCAACAGGCCTCTTCAAGCAATGTACCCTCCAGGTTCTATGTTCAAGACCATTCAATCACTTATTGCAATGCAAGAACAAGTAGTTGGCCCACGAGAACAAGTGCTTTGTGTCGGGGATCTAATTGGGGATTTGGCACCCCCAGGCTATTATGATGTCAAAAAAGCGATCACTTATTCATCCAATAATTATTTCTTTAAAATATTTAAGCGGATGCTAGAGCAAGGAGAAGAACAAAGCAGATATCTGGATGCTAGAATAGGTCTGCAAAAGTGGCATGACTATGTGGATCAATTTGCGCTAGGCAGACGAATTGGAGTGGATATACCCAATGAGCAGACAGGGTTGGTTCCAAGTCTTGATTATTACGACAAGTACATCGGTAAAAATAGATGGGCTTTTAGTAATATCT
>JBLIFO010000238.1:0-4195 GCA_047633875.1 Marinoscillum sp.
GAAGAATTTCTGCTCTAGGTATGATTTGATGATACCTAGCTGGTCATATAAACTTTGGTCAGTGGAGTTGGAATGACATGGATGGTTTTGGCTACACAGACTTTACAGTGGAGATCAAATAAGAGTATCACCGCTTTTATGAATCAAAGGCTGCCCTCGTTGAGGGTAGCCTTTGTTGTTTTGTCAGAAAAGTCAAAAGAGATTTTATTGCAAAAAAATGAAGTTCCTCAGAAGTCTCATTACGGAAGAATACTCTCTTACGCTCTATATAGAGGTCAAATGGTTCAGTTTTGAGTTAACCAGCATCGATTGACATAAGTGAGTTGATGGTTTTTATATATTGCTTAAGGTAAAACAGATCTAATTGAACTTCCAGAATATGCAACGTATCTTCTTATTTTTTCTAATCATCCAAAGCACCCTTCTTTACTCTCAGGAAAATCTTGTCCAGAATGTGTTTGCAAGAGAGGTCTACACATTAAATGGTGAATGGAACTACATAGTAGACATGTATGAGACAGGATATTATAACTATCGCTGGCAACCACATGATAACTCAGAAAACCCAGGCGCAGGAGCCTTTTACACCAATCAGAAACCCAAGGACAAAATGGATTTGGTTGAGTATGATTTTGATATGGCACCTACACTTAACGTTCCCGGAGATTGGAACTCTCAAGAGGAAAAGCTCTTCTATTATGAAGGTTCACTTTGGTACAAAAAGTCATTCCACATAGAAAATTACGATCCGTCTAAGCGCTACTACATACATTTTGGCGCAGTGAATTACCGATCTGATGTTTATGTCAATGGTAAAAAGCTCGGAACACACAAGGGTGGTTTTACACCATTCAATTATGAAATGACGGATTTGGTGAAGGCAGCAGACAACTTTGTCATCGTTCGGGTGGACAACAAGAGAGCCGCTGATGAAGTCCCGACCTTAAACACAGACTGGTGGAACTATGGCGGTATCACTCGAGATGTGACCCTAATAGCATTGAATGCTACTTTCATAGAGGATTACAGTTTGCAACTGACTAAGGATAATGCAAAACAACTCACTGGCTACATACAGCTAAATGGTGACCAAATAGCCAATCAAAAAGTCAATGTGAGCATTCCTGAATTGAAACTAAATAAGGCCTTTACGACCAATGAGGATGGCTATGTATCATTCAATATACCTGTAAGCAAGTTGAATTATTGGAGTGATACAAATCCTAAATTATACGATGTTACATTTTCCTCAGCCACAGATAAAGTAGCTGACCAGATAGGCTTTCGCCAAATAGAAACCAAAGGGTCTGATATACTGCTCAATGGCAAGGAGGTTTTCTTAAAAGGTATCTGCATCCATGAGGAAAATCCCATAAGAGGAGGAAGGGCCTACTCGATGGAGGATGCCCAGCTATCGTTGGGATGGGCTAAAGAGCTCGGTTGTAATTTCGTGAGGCTCGCACATTACCCACACAATGAAAACATGGCTCGTCTTGCGGATAAAATGGGGATTCTCCTTTGGGAAGAGATTCCAGTGTACTGGACCATTCAGTGGGACAATCCCGATACCTACCTAAAAGCAGAGCAACAGCTAAAAGAAGTAATCTCTCGGGACAAAAATAGGTCTTCTGTAATTATTTGGTCTATGGCTAACGAGACACCTCAGTCAGAGGCACGCTATGAGTTCCTTTATAACTTAGCCAAAACCACTCGTTCGTTGGATAGTGTTCGTTTGATCAGTGCGGCTCTGGAAGATCATGGCCGTAAAGGCGAGCCTAACACCATGATAGTCGAAGATAAGTTTGCTGAAGTGGTGGATGTATTGAGTTTTAACCAATACTACGGCTGGTATGGCGGTAGTGTAGATAACATCAAAAACATTCGTTGGGACATTGACATCAACAAACCGGTCATTATTTCGGAATTTGGGGCAGGGGCACAGCAAGGCTTTCATGCAGATGAGATGACTAGGTGGAGCGAAGAGTTTCAAGACCTGCTTTACCGTGAGTCGCTACCAGTTTTAGCCAAAATACCGCAGATTAGTGGCATTACTCCATGGATCTTAGCTGATTTTCGTTCTCCGAGACGTATGCTTATTCCTTATCAGAATGGCTGGAACCGCAAGGGACTTATCTCACCCACAGGTGATCGTAAGAAGGCTTTCTATACCGTTCAAAAGTTTTACAATGGAATGGAGGATGATAAGTAAATAAGAGGCAAAAAGTGATTAGGCAAAATGCTTGACTAAACTTGATTTAGCATAAGGCGCCACTGCGAGGCACGAAGCAGTCTTGCTATCAATAGAAGCAGTCTGGAATTGCAACAAAAAACTAAACTATTAATTAAACTGCAGTTTAGATAATGACATATAAGGTAATGATTCAAACGGCTTGAAAATGATTGACCAACATTTTGCTTAGTTTTATTGGTATAAGAGCTGATCCTTACAAAAATCCTTGAACCAAACGAGCACCAGTAAGGATACTATTTTACTTGAAAGCATCCCAAATCATAGTTATGAATAAGCCTATATTCCTATTCTTTACATTTTTGATTTTTCTCCAATTCAATACCAAAGCTGGTGATCGTTCACTTTTTGAGAAAAATCGCTTTAACATCTATACCAATGGGCTCTATTTTGATTATTCCTACGCACTTGATGATCCTCGCCAAAACAAATACACTTTTAACGCCTATGACTTTGGGTTCCTGTCAATTGCTATTGAAAAGACAATCTCAAACCATTTTAATCGTGAATTTGAGTGGCTTCCTGTGAGATTTAAATATCAGTCTTCTGCAGATTATATTATCAATACAAGAGATAGTAGCTCGTACTTAGTGAATGGTGATGCATTATTCTTACTCGAATCTGCCCTCAGATATCAAATCAACTATTATCCATTTGTAAATAATGAAAGAAAGGTTAATCCTTATGTTGGAATATCGTCAAGATTCAATTTTGAAAGATATGTGCGAGAACCAAAAGTGTCGAGTTTCAAAACCGCTCAAAGTGCAATAGGACTAGGCTTACAACTATCGCCCGGTTTTGAATATAAAATCAGTTCGACTGCAAGTTTTGTGTTTGACTTGCCACTTACATTTTTCAGTTTGAAATTCAAGGCAAGGCGCATAGATAATCCAGCCATTCCTATAGAGGAACAACGCAAGTACTACCTAGATCAGGAATTCTTCCCTACGGGTGTCAATTTCAGATTAGGATTGAAACTCAACTTTAAGAGTTAGACTATCCCAAGATTGAACCATTCACAAATTACCCTTCGCTACCTCTCAGAATCTGAGAATACTTAAAATGATTATACCATAACTTCCGGTTATAGCAGAATGATTTCTTTTGTTTTGCTTAAACAATGCTTGAGGCAATCCATTATAATAAGGAGTTAAGTAAATCTTACAGAAGCTTGAAATTCACCTTGACGAAACACTAACCTAACAAACAAATGAAAAAGATCTTGATTTGTAGCTTGCTAATAGCTGCAAGCGCATTTTTACCAGCGTGTCAGAATGAAGCCTATGAAACAGCAGATGCTGATGGCTACTCGGGCGCTACGAAGAAGAGTAGATCCAATACCACTGTTGCCAGCAGTCAGCAATGGTGGCCGAATCAATTGAACCTGAGTATTCTCCGTCAAAACTCCTCCCTGTCAAACCCAATGGCGGAGGACTTCAACTACATAGAGGCATTCAACAGTGTTGAGTACGATTCACTGAAAGGTGACATCAGAAAAGTACTCACTGAGTCGCAAGATTGGTGGCCAGCTGATTACGGTCATTATGGTGGGTTATTTATCAGAATGGCATGGCACAGTGCAGGAACTTATCGTTCGGCTGATGGTCGAGGAGGATCACGTTCAGGTCAGCAACGCTTTTCACCACTCAATAGCTGGCCAGACAATGCCAACTTGGACAAAGCCAGACGTTTGATCTGGCCTATCAAACAGAAGTATGGCAACAAAATCTCATGGGCAGATTTGATGGTCCTCACAGGTAATGTAGCACTTGAGGACATGGGCTTCAAGACTTTCGGTTTTGCTGGAGGTAGAGAAGACGTTTGGGAACCGGCAATAGATGTCTACTGGGGATCTGAAGATGAATTCATGAGCGATGATAAGCGCTATTCGGGAGATAGAGAACTTGAGATGCCACTTGCAGCAGTGCAAATGGGACTGATCTATGT
>JBLIFO010000239.1:0-4188 GCA_047633875.1 Marinoscillum sp.
ATAAGGCAATCGACTGGGAGGATGCCTCTCACCAAAGTCGTCAGGAGCTAGCTACATTGGCCATGTCACACCGTAATGTTAAGGTGATGCAAACTGGACTTGATAATCCTGAATTACTATTGGCGGGGCTGCACGAGGCACTGAAAGTAACATCACCTGTAGTCTGTCATTTGTCTGTACCAACTGAGTCTTCTAAATCAATCAATGAGGAAATCTTGATTGCCAAAGCAGCCGCAGCAGGTCGGTATTTCCCTAAAATCACCTTGCAACCCAATTCTTCACTTGCAGAGAATAGCACATGTGACATTAGCGCCAATATCCAAAAGGAAGAAGTTTGGCCACTATTCACATTGAAAGCCAAGAACTCGAAAGAGACGGAAGCTATGATGGATGTAGGATTTACCTACGCAGATTATAAAGCTATTTTCCCCGAAAAGGCTAAAGAGCTGATGACAATACCTTCGAAGTATTATAGTGATCTTTTAATCCCGCTAAGTGAGTATCTGCTACTCGAAGAACAAAAACTCTATGGAGTAATTCCATACATCTGGCTCGTCAATAATCAGAATGAGCTGATAAGGGCAGCAGTTCCTTATATGTGGGTGCTTTCTTGCCAGGAGCGCATGGAATTTTGGAATCATCTTAGGACATTGGCAGGAGGTAGGGAGGCAACCAGCGCTACTTCGACCGAAGTGCCCCTCACCGACACAGCAACGCATGGCGTGAGTAGTTTGAGTGAAGAACATCTGACCAAGATTGAGAAGGAGGCACTCAGCAGAGCAACGGAGCGATTGATTTCCGCATTGCTTTCGGAGGATCTATAATAACAAATTCTTCACCTTGTCTTGAGTTAGTCGTTTTAGGTTTATTTTGCCTTCACATTCTATGAAGTGCAAAGTAATCATCATTGGTGGTGGGTTAGCAGGACTTACTGCGGCTTACGAATTGAAAAAGCAAGGTGTAAATCCACTGGTGTTAGAAGCCAATGATCGATTAGGAGGTAGGATTTATACCAAGCACGATGGTGACCTCTCATTTGAACTTGGCGCAACTTGGGTGTTTCAAGACGAAAAGCTTAAAAGCTTGATTTCCGAATTGGGTTTGAATATCTATCCACAATACCTGACGGGCGATACTTTGATCAAATATGCACCAACGATGGAAACGCAGCGAGCACCGACAGACTCTCTGATGCAAGGGGCTAGATACCATAAAGTGAAAGGTGGCACAAACGCTATTATTCAGGCATTGGCATCAAGAATTGATAATCAAAACATCAAAATAAATACGAAAGTCAATAAGATAGACTTCAAAGAGGATCACTTTATTATCACGGCAGAAGATGAGCACACCTATGCGGCGGAACGCGTCGTTATCGCAGTACCTCCGAAGATTATTTCAGAACATATAACTATTGCTCCTTCTTTAGGAATAGCACAGATACTCCAAACAACACATACATGGATGGGTGAGTCCACAAAATTCACCGTAGTGTTTGATCAGGACTATTGGCGCCAGCGAGGCTTATCTGGGTTTGTCTACTCCAACTATGGATTGATCAGGGAAATGCAAGATCATAGTTCTCCAGATGGCCAAAGCTTCGCTTTGGTGGGGTTTATGCAACCAACCAATGATCTTCTTTTGGACTTTGAAAAGAGACGTCAAAAAGTCACTCATGAGTTGAAAGAATTGTTTGGTATCAAAAGTGAAAACATCTTAGCTTATGACGATTGTCTTTGGGCCGAATATTTTTCTAATAAAATGAGCAAGAACTTCAATCAAGCACTAGCACCACATCAAAACAATGGACATCCCGAATACTTGAAAGCCCATTGTGATGGTCGACTTGTTTTCGCCGGAGCAGAGACTTCACCTATCAATCCTGGCTACATGGAAGGAGCCGTTCGGTCGGCATATCGGGCGGTGAAGATGCTGTTTGGGTAGAATGATAGGTCAATAACATGTGAAATATGTAACCATTCCATTTTTAGGTGTAACGCTTACCGCTCTCTAATAGTGGTCCTTTGTAAAAAAGAGTAATTATTGAGATTCTTCCTTTTAGAAAGCATTGATAATGTGATTAAAGCATTTTCTAAGAAAAAGGAGTGGGTGCTGCATTTAGAAGTTTCTGAGCATCGCCGTTCTGGCAGTAATCGGATTAGCCAGTTGATCTGGATTTTGATGCAGACCCAATTTTTTCCTCCTTGAAATTATACAGATAAGTCTAATAAACATTTAAAACGAAGAATTATGGAGCATACACCAAAAGTACATAGAGCCGAAAACGATAAAGTCCAAACTGCCAATTCTCAATTAGTCTGCCTTCTATTTGAAAATGAGCAATCCTCCAAAGTAGCAATAAGTGAGCTGAATAAACGTGGACATAACATAAAGGACTTCAAGGTACTTTCAAGGGAGGATCTTTCGGACCAGCCATGTCGTGTTCAAGGAGAAGTAGTTGATTCTGATCAGGAATTTATGAGAAAAGCGCTTGCGGGAATCAAAGTAGGTGCCCTTTGGGGGGGCATTATTGCGAGTATTCTGATCATCATCTCTATTTTTAATAATCCTGCTGACCTTTCCATAACCCTGATTTTACTCATAGCTATTGGAGCAGTAGCAGGTGCGATAATGGGTTTTTTGGTCGCGCCGCTACTTCCTTTCAAGTCACATAAAATGTATATCAGAAAACTCCTCAAGGAAAATATCCTCATCCGTTTTCAACTAAAATCTAAGGATGAAAAAATCTATTTGAAACATATGAATTGGACTATTTGCCAATTGGGGTAGCAACAAGTCTTCATCACAAAGTGGGAGTGTGGCTTATAAACCTTTATAAAAACATGAAATGTATAAATTGAAAAAAGAAGGTGTCATTCTAGATATTACTGATCTGGAATTTGAAAACGAAGGGGTGCTAAATCCCGCGGTAATTCAAGAAGGTAATAAAGTCCATATCTTTTATCGTGCAGTGCGAAAAGGAAACCACTCAACCATTGGGTATTGCAGACTAGATGGGCCTATGAACATAGCTCATCGTAATAATGCACCACTTCTGGCTCCTCATTTCGAATATGAATCTAAAGGCGTGGAGGACCCAAGAATAGTCAAAATAGACAATCTCTATTACCTCACCTTTACCGCATATGATGGAGCAAACGCTATGGGCGCACTTGCAACTTCAAAGGACCTGATCAATTTTGAAAGGCAAGGGATCATAGTGCCACAAATCACCTATGATGATTTTCATCGCATGGCCGAATGCAACCTACACCTCAATGAAAAATATAAGCGTTTGCATTTCCAAAATAATGTAGACAGTAGACATAAAAAGGAGATCCTATTATCAGACAAAAATGCGATGTTCTTTCCAAGAAAGATCAATGGCAAGTTTTATTTTATCCATCGTATTAAGCCAGACATTCAAATTGCATCAGTAGATAGTATTGATGAGTTGACTTCCGCGTTTTGGCAAGATTATATGATGAGTTTCGATCAGCATATCCTGCTGGCTCCAAGACACGAGCATGAGATCAGCTATATAGGAGGGGGATGTCCACCAATAGAAACAAAAGATGGATGGCTCTTGATCTATCATGGTGTATACGACGCTGTGGAAGGTTATGTGTATTCTGCATGCGCAGCACTGCTAGACCTCAATGATCCTACAAAGGAAATCGCAAGGCTTCCTTATCCGTTTTTCAAACCAGAAGAGACTTGGGAGCTAAAGGGCGAGGTAAACAATGTAGTATTCCCTACTGGTACGGCCCTTTTTGATGACACCTTGTACATCTATTATGGTGCGGCAGATACACGCATAGCTGTAGCTTCTGTCAGCTTATCGGAAGTGATAGAGGAACTCCTGAAGCATAGGCTATGAAAAGTAATGAACTCTTGGTCATCACCTCATTTCCACCAAGGAAATGCGGTATAGCTACGTACAGTCAGGATTTGATTCATTCCATCGAAGACAAGTACAGAGAGGGATTTAAAATCAAGATTTGTGCATTGCAGAAAGAGGGCGGCGAACTAGACTATTCAAGTCAAGTTTCTTATCTCCTTAATGCTTGGATAAAAGAAGATTATACAAGATTGGCAGAGGCAATAAACCTCAATAAGAAAATAAGAGTTGTTTTTTTAGAACATGAGTTTGGTCTTTTTGGAGGGGAGTATGGAGAATATATTCTT
>JBLIFO010000240.1:0-4171 GCA_047633875.1 Marinoscillum sp.
ATTTGGCGTTATGCAAACCTATCGCAAATCCATAATGAATCCACTGCGCATCATAATCGATGAGATTTTCTGAGGTTTCGTTTTGGGCGTGAGCAGGTAGCATGACCACCGCCAGCAACAAAAAGAAGACTATTTTGTGCCGATATAGATGGAACTGATGCCGAGTGTTAATGCTTTGCATTGGGTATTCTTAAAGCCTACTTTTTCTAAGATATCTAAAAATTGATCACCATCTGGAAAAGCTCTTACTGATTCTGGTAAATATGTGTAGGCCGCTTGGTCTTTAGAAATGGTGCTTCCGATTTTAGGTAGGATCCATTTGAAATAAAACTGGTAAATCTGTTTGAACGGAAATCTTTTAGGTTTTGAAAATTCTAAAATGACCGTCTTCCCACCTGGCTTTAACACGCGATACATGTCCTTCAAACCTTTTTCCAGATTTTCAAAGTTTCTTACGCCAAATGAAACGATTACTGCATCGAATTTATTGTCATCAAACTGCAGTTCTTCAGAGTCTCCTGATAGCAATTCTATCTTATGATCGAGTTTGCGTTTGATTACCTTTTCACGACCTACGGACAACATACCTTCAGATATGTCTACTCCAGTTACTTTATCAGGATTAAGAGCCAAGGCTTCTATTGCAAAGTCACCTGTGCCAGTAGCAATATCAAGTATCTGCTTTGGATGATCGTCACGAAGTTGTTTGATTGCTTTTTTGCGCCAAGCAATATCAATACCCAAGCTCAAAAAATGATTAAGGAAATCATATTTTCCGCTAATGTTATCAAACATCGTGGCAACCTGCTCTTTCTTGCTGCCCTGCTTATCTTTGTAAGGTACTACGCTCATATTCGCTTGCAATATTAGTCCATAAACAGTGCGTTCGTCCCAATTGTTAAGAATTATTCTATGAAGCCAATTAAATCTGCAGAGTTTGTAAAAAGTAGCGCAAAGGTTGCTGATTGTCCAGTTGGCAACATGCCAGAATATGCATTTATTGGTCGTTCGAATGTGGGGAAGTCATCTCTCATTAATCTATTGACCAATCACAGTAAACTGGCAAAGGTCTCTTCTAAGCCTGGTAAGACCCAATTGATCAATCATTTCATCATAGACAATGAGTGGTATCTGGTGGATTTACCTGGATATGGTTGGGCCAAGGTGAGTAAGTCTCAAAAAGGTGATTGGAAGAAAATGATCGCTGAGTATTTCGAGCAGCGTGAAAATTTGACCAATGTGTTTGTCTTAATAGACTCAAGACTAGAACCGCAGCAAATTGACTTGGATTTTGTGAATTCCCTAGGAGAGTCAGGAATGCCTCTCACACTGGTTTTCACGAAAGTGGATAAAAAAGGAGCCAATAAAGCACAATCTAATATTGCAGCATTTAGAAAGATATTGAAACAAGAATGGGACGAATTGCCAAATCATTTTATGACTTCCATAGTATCTGGTCAAGGTAAAGATGAGTTGATCTCCTTCATCAGAGAGATCAACGAAAAGGTGGCGCAATAATCCATTTCTGATTTGTTTGTTCAATAGCTACTTTTGCCGCACATCAAAAAATAGTAGACCATATGGATTTCAATGAAATAGCATCAATATCTGGTAAAGGAGGCTTATTTAGGGTAGTATCACCAACGCGTACTGGCGTGATATTAGAGGCTTTAGATGGCTCCAAGAAGAAGTTGATTGCCAATATTCAGTCCAAAGTATCCATTCTTTCGGATATCTCTATTTATACAACGGATGAAGAAGGTGCTGTGCCATTGAAAGATGTGATGATCAAAATTCATAAGGAATTCAAAGGAGATACTGATCTTACTGCAAGTTCAGAGCCTGATGAACTGAAAGCTTTTTTGAAATTCATTCTACCTGGCTATGACGATTCTCGTGTTTACGTATCAGATATCAAAAAACTTGTGACTTGGTATAATACCATCGCAGCTACTTTACCAGAGGTTTTGGTTACAGAGCAAGCAGAAGAAGTAAAAGAAGAAGCTCCACAGGCTAAAGCCCCAAAAGCTAAGTCTAAAAAGAAGACTGAAGAATAAATGGAGGCATTCCAGCAGACATTTCAGGTTATATGGGCTGATCTTGACCCAAATGTTCACATGAGACATACTGCGTACAATGATTACGCAGCCCAAGTTCGTGTGATGTTATTTGATGAACTTGGATTACCTCTTCAAAAGTTAGTTGATTCTGGTTTTGGGATCGTTCTCTTTCATGAGGATACTACTTTTAAAAAGGAAGTCTTCATGAATGAGAAGATTAAAGTTGATTGCGCGGCGATGGGTTTTAGACAGGATTATAAAGTCTGGAAATTCAGGCAGTGTGTTTATAAATCTTCAGGAGAAATGGCTTGCGAAATATTGGCTACTGGCGCATTTATGAGTTTGAAAGAGCGTAAGGTCGTGGTGCCTCCAAAAGATATTTTGGCAATTCTGGATCGAATCCCTAAAACAGAAGATTTCAAACTATTCTAATCACTATACTTAGCGTTTAAATCTCTTAACATTTTGATTGAAACCAATCGAAATGTAGATCTAGCATTGAAAATTCTCTCTATGGAAAATCTAGATGATCATTTAATTTTTGAGCGTACGAAAACGCTCATTTCGGTTAAATTTGCTGAGATTAATGAGCAGCTGATCTTCCTTGATAATTGGGTTCAGTTGGAAGAAGCACTGATAAAAGTTCTTAATTACCTGCTTGATCATGATTTGAGTCAATTATTATCGATTCTGTATAGAATAGATGTTTCTGAGGAAATGGTAAAATCAATTTTGAGTTCGGCACAGCCAGATAAAGTGGCCTCAGAATTAGCGAAATGCATTGTTTTGAGACTTAAGCAGAAATCTATCTCTCGAATCGGTCATACCTAACAATTAAAAATGAAAATTCCTATACCCAAAATTGGGTATTTTCAGATTCACGTATTAGATTTGAATAATTAGTTAATCATTATGGCGGTGAATGCCCTGCAACTCAAAAGGTTGCGGGGTTTTTTTTACTCAAATTTCCCCTCCCACAAACTCTAGCGCCTTTTCTACCATATTTTTAGATCCAATGTAGAATGGAGTTCTTTGATGAAAGGTCTTTGGTTCTATTTCTAATATTCTTCTTATCCCATCAGTTGCCATGCCGCCTGCTTGCTCAGCTATAAAAGCGAGAGCATTGCACTCATAGAGTAATCTCAACTTTCCCTCAGGAGATTTAAGTGTATTAGGGTAAAGATAAACACCACCTTTTAGCATATTACGATGGTAATCAGCTACAAGTGAGCCTATATACCTTGCTGTCAGTTCTTGCTCCTTGCACCATTGAGAATACCTGCGAATGCCTTCAGGGAACTGATTCCAGCTTCCTTCATTGATAGAATAGATTTGACCGTCTACAGGACATTTCATGTTGGTATGTGAAAGAACAAACTCACCTAGGGATGGCTCAAGTGTAAATCCATTGACACCATGTCCTGTTGTGTAAACGAGCATTGTGGATGATCCGTAGAGAATATATCCAGCAGCCACTTGCTCAGTACCTTTCTGTAAAACGTCAGCTTCTGTGACCCGCGTTCCGAGGGGACTTACCCGTCGGTAAATCGAGAAGATAGTTCCGATGGATACATTGACGTCTATATTAGATGATCCATCTAAAGGATCTATTGCTACTACATATCTGCAATTTTCATCTAGATGAATTATTTCCTCATCTTCTTCACTTATCACTGCGCAAACTTGGCCGCCATTTTTTAGTGCTCGGGTAAATCGGATATTAGCAATTACATCGAGCTTTTGCTGATCTTCACCTTGGACATTTTTGGTACCAAAACCACCTGATATATCTAGAAGTCCTGATTTATTTACTTCTCTATTGATGATTTTACCCGCCAAGGCAATATCTCTTAATAACTGAGAAAGTTCCCCTGTGGCAAAGTCAAACTCATCTTGTTTCTCTTTTATAAATCGATCGAGAGTGGTGCCAATAGGAAGGCCTAGACTAGTTTTGTTCATCGGGGTGATATTATGTTTTCGTTTATGAAGGCAAAAGTATCGTTTTTAAGCTTTACAATCGATTGCAAGTATGAAAATATTCAAATTTGGTGGGGCTTCTGTGAAAGATGCAAACGCTGTAAGAAATCTGCGGAAGATCGTCAATACGCATA
>JBLIFO010000241.1:0-4161 GCA_047633875.1 Marinoscillum sp.
AATTAAACTTTTCAAATATTGACCTCATGGTAATATAGGTTTTAGGAGCAAGTATGATAGTACTCGCTGGAGCATTACACCTTCCCAAAAAGTTTATTATTATAATCAGTTTGGTGGGTATAGCTGGGCATAACTTTTTTGATGGACTCTCTTTCAATAATGAAATACTCAACAATATCTGGATTGTCTTCCATGAGTCTGCGCCTATCAAAATAGGAGAAACAATGTTTTTCATAGCTTATCCATTGATCCCATGGATATTCGTGATGCCATTAGGATACTATTTTGGTGAGCTCTACACAGGTTCGTTCACACCAGAGAAACGTAAAAGCCTTTTATTAAAAATGGGTTTTGGATTGATTGCAGGGTTCTTCGTGATACGCGGCATCAATGTTTATGGAGACCTACATCCTTGGGTGACAATGGATTCCTTAAGCTACACTATACTCTCCTTTTTCAATGTCCACAAATATCCTCCGTCCCTCGATTATTTGATGATCACCTTAGGGCCATCTTTTGTTTTCTTAGCCATTTCTGAAAAATGGCAAAACGGCATTTGGAATAAAATATCGATTGTCGGCAAGGTCCCTATGTTCTTTTATCTGATTCACTTATTCGTGATCCATGGTTTGGCATGTATTGCCGCAGAGCTTACAGGCTTTGGTTTCTCATCACTGGTGATGGACGGTTGGGTTACCGAAGTACCGGAACTCAGAGGTTATGGATTTGGTCTATCAGTAGTCTATTTCGTATGGTTAGCAATCATCCTCATGCTCTACCCTATTTGCAAAAAATACTATGGGTACAAGTTTGCCAATAAGGACAAATGGTGGTTAAGCTACCTTTAGTTTTCACAAGTCTCCACAAACCGGCAGATGAAGATCTATTCTTCAAGCATCAATTTCAACCTTTCGAGCTGTCGCTGATTACTTCCTAATTGGATATTGTCAATGACATTTTGCCGCTCCTTGGAGGTAAGATGCCAACTCAAAGAAGCTCGCTCCAACCGCTTTCTATCCAATTCCTTTGAGGCAACAAGGAACTCTTCGTCTATATTGGTGTAAGAGTTATATTCTATTTCGGTTACTTCAAGCGGGACCTTTAGTATCGACTTGACGTATCTGATTTTTGATTCATTGTTGATGTCCTGGATATTGCTCAAGTTGTTGTAGACACTCGCTATTGGGTAGGTAAAATTCTCTATCAATGATGAACTTGTCCCCGGCTCTATCGGAGTTTGCTTTCTTGTATCGCGGATCACGATCAATACCACACCGCTTGTATTTTTATCCAGCCACTCTCTAAATACAAACATGTATCGGGTGGCGTCCCCTACTCCATAATTATCGGATATACCTGCATCGATAATTTCGATTGAAGGCTCACTTGGGAGCGAAACTGTTGGCGTAATGTACGGAAATGAAGCAGACATGCGTAAGGCCGACAAGAAGTTAATTTTCTGCGCCCCTTGATGCTCAAACAGCTTATTGAAGTCCACCCCACTTGCTTTGAAATTATAGTTTGCAGTGGTTTTTATGTTCATAAATGATATAGGAAGTGGTGAGATATAAAGCGATCTGCCATCATTCGAAATCACTGGAGTCATCAGCATCATAGGTACTTGCGCCTCGCGCTCTGGTATTTCATAATCTCGAAGTTCCTTTTCGAGTGTGTAATCCAAATTTCGATTGAGACTTTGCTCAAATACATACCCTCGATCCTTTCGATATTTATTTCCGAGATATTCGAAATTGCGAATCCTAAAGAAGGCATCATTAACCAAAAGGGAGAAAATAATCGCGTTGAGATTGTCTTGACCAATATTGTCTAGTTGAGTCGCTTTAGAAGGTACCTTCATCCCCCGCTTTTTTCGAAGTAACATTTCACGATAATACGCAGCACCTATCATCCCGCCTGATGCGCCAGTAATCATTATGGTCTTGTCCATGATGGGACTCCCGATCTTGCTATCTATTTGCTGCAGGGCATTCACTGACCAAAGGGCCGCCCGCTGACCACCTCCGCTCACACATAGAAAGACAGCCTTTGGCAAACTATCTGCTTGTTTGGCTTTCCAATTATTCAAAACTGCGATCATTTGGAGACTATCATCGGCGAAAGCTTCATCAGAATTCAATAGTTCAATAGTTTCCAAAGAATATTCAACCCTTGGTGCCTCATAATCCAAACCTCGGGCTTGGAACTCACGATTGATTAAGCCCCATTTGCCCAAAACATTAATAACGATGAAGCACAGAAATGCAAAGGCAAGCCCCCACCCTCTGAGCCAGAAAGAAATAGCTCCAATGAGCATTATAATGAAAGAAAAAAGTAAAAGTGAACTAGCAGCAGCAGGAATTTGAAAGTACTCATTGTCCATAAAGAAGCCCAGCAGCAAAATCACAAGCGTAACTCCCAGCTCTACAACTACAGAGTTGAAGTGATTTTGATCAAAAACTTTAAGCACAGCTTGCTTATCATAGAAGTCATCCAAGCCTACACAGGTGCGCACGCGCAATTTCAAATCTAAATAAGAATCAACGGTATACCTCCGCTCTCGAGTCTCCTTGAGCTTATTCATCATGCGCTCCCGACTTAGTTTAGACTTACGCAATCGCCGATCTACGGAACCAGCCAAGAATTTGAAAATATCTTTATTGGTAAAGCTGAAATAAACAAAGAAAGCCGCCATCATACTAGTGATGCCTAAAAGCAGACCGCTTATGTGGATAAACACAGCCCAGTTGGACGCATATTCATTATTGAACTGAAAACGGGCGATCAGCACTATATAGATGATAAGTGCTATCAGTGGAATCAAACTATTGTTAAGCGAAAACTTAGCAAATGGTCGCTCCAATATCCCTACAAAAGAAAAGCGATGGCTATCCAGTATATAGCAGGTGATGTGATAAGACATGGTAAAGTTTCCAAACGCCATGCCCACTAAAAAAAAGCTCCAAAACCCTACCTCATGGAGGTATTCTGGATCTAAGTAGAGATAATGGATGCCATAAAGTCTTCCAATACCTCCACTCACCATTGCTATAAATAGTAACCAAAGAATCACTAGTGCAAGATTCCTTCGTAGGTGATGGAAGGAGAGCTGAAGGGGAAAAGAATAAAAGAGAGCTTTGAGCTTTCGCTTCATAAACAATTGGGGTGCTTAGATGTACTTAATTTATATAAATTCGATTTACAAAACCCCGAACATGGAAAGTGAACCACAATATTTCTTGAGTCAAGATGGACTCAGAATCTACTATCGACACTGGGAAGCAGCAAATCCAACAAAAATCCTTTGTATCGTTCATGGATTAGCGGAGCATAGCGGAAGATATACGCATGTTGCTAACTTATTTATTAATCAAGGATATGCAGTATTTGCTTTAGATCTGAGGGGACATGGCATTTCTCAGGGCAAAAGAGGACATGCCAAAACATTTGATCACTTGCTAAGCGATGTAGAAGAACTCTTAAAAACCGCCCGAGCTGAACATACGGACTTACCAATGTTTCTGCTTGGCCACAGTATGGGTGGAAACATAGTAGCCAACTATATCCTCAAAAAACCAACAAATGAACTTACCGGATACATCCTCTCTTCACCATGGTTGAGATTGGCCTTTGAACCACCAGCCTGGAAAATGAAACTTGCAAAATTAGTTTCTGGTATTTTTCCTAGCCTGACTCAATCAGATGGCCTGGATGCAAGTGCATTGAGTCGAGATCAATCTGTGGTAGATGCCTACAAAGCTGACCCATTGGTACATGGAGTTATCTCGGCGGGGCTTTTTACATCAGGAACTCTTGCAGGTGAGGAAGTGCTCCAAAGGTCCTTCGAGATCAAGATCCCTGGTCTGATCTATCATGGAGATGCTGACCGAATTGTAAACTGGAACGCTTCTGAAACTTTCGCTAAAAACAACAAGCTAGCAACATGGAAACGCTTGGGAGGAGTTTACCATGAAGGACTCAATGACCTTGGCAAAGAAGAATTAATGGCTACTATTTTGGATTGGATGGAGAGACAAATCAAATAAAGACTTGTTCAGGGGCTAAGCCATTTTTTTGAGATCTCCCATAAAAAATATCTCTCTGGAGCCGCTTTTATCAATCACATGCACATGAAAATATAATGAGCTGAGATTATTGATAAAA
>JBLIFO010000242.1:0-4137 GCA_047633875.1 Marinoscillum sp.
AGCGAGCCAGACACTAATGTCCAACTTTCTGTGCTCACAGTGAATTTCCATAAATCAGATAAGCGACTTGCATTTACGTCTCTTCCTCCATACATCCAGAAATCACCATTCTGATCTGTCCAACTCATTGCGGCTCGTCGGGCACCAGGTTTGCTTTGCGTATTAGTTGTACTAGTGCCTTTGGAGCCTCCTTTCCATATCCAAGATCCCTCTTGAATATTATATTTCCATAAATCATTTAAGTAGCCCTCAACTGATTCCGAGTTCCCTTCGCCACCAAAGAGCCATAAGTTACCATCTCGATCTGTCCATTGAGAACTCCCAAATCTAGCCCCTGGCCTTGTTGGCTGTGTTGGAGTTTGATCTACAGCATTATCACCACCGATCCAAGTAACATAAGGTTTGGGTATTTGAGATATAGCAAATATTGGCGCAAATATCAATATGAGTAAAAATCCTCTCATTCTCTTATTAGATTTAATTAGTTGGTAAAACAGGATCTGGAAAAAGGTCAGGCTCAGAAGACCCAAACTCACCCCCACCAGTATTTGCTAGGATTACATATCCTGTCCCAACAAGCGCACTCCCTACTGCTGCTTGTAGCAGAAATGGAATCTTACGCTTGACACTGAATGTGGGGGTATAGACCACATCCTCACTGTTTTTCTGATCTCGGATGCGCATCTTATAGTCCTTACCTGGCTTGATGTCCTTTGGGATAACTAGTTCATATTCTCCCACGTTTGCCACATTGGTGAAAGTATGGACGATCTCTTTGTCTTTATTGTATAGGTCCATGGTGAGCACGTCATTGCCTCTTCCCGCTACCCAAGTCAGGTTATATGGCCTGCCTCTCTTGAAAGAATCCAGACTTTCAAAATCTGTAAGCTGAACGAATGGGATGTAGATTTTGCCTTTGAGCTCAAGCGCAACCTTTCCTTTGAAATCGGCCCCAAGTTCTTCCTTGGCATTCCAGATCACTTTTTTGCTCCCTCCTACGGCCACATCTACCCCTATGTCTCCAGAGACTAGCTCAAGGGGTTGGATATAATTATCTGACGAAGCATACAAACTCAAAGTATACTTATGATCAATATTGTCATCCATCAACTCATATTTAATGATGACATTTTCGCCCTGAGTGGCTACAGAGGAGATGATGAGGTCTTGTCCTGATACGATCAGTCCTGAAAAAAAGATTGGGATAAATAGCCCCGGTTTGAAGGTCATAGCTTATTCGTTTGTTTACGATATGCAGTACCATCAAAGGTATTTTTACTGACTAGGAGACAATATCAGAAATCAGTCAACCTTTATCAGAAATCAGTCAAGTGTTGTTTTGTTGGTACTCTGTAGGTGTCAAATGATAAACTTCCTTGAAACATTGAGAAAAGTAAGATGGACTTTCAAAACCTACCTGATAGGCCACCTCAGAGATTGACTGTCCAGATGCAAGTAATAAGATTGCCTTTTGCAGTCTTGTCTGTCTTATGAATTCTACTGCAGAAAATCCTAGAAGCGCCTTGAGCTTTCTATTCAATGTGCTCTGACTCATTGACATTTCTGAAGCCAACCAATCTACACTGACTACCTCATTGGTTAGGTTTGATGCAAGGAGACTATCAAGTTGAAATAAAAAAGCATCCTTCGTTTGCGGGTTTTTAGCTTCAGTATTGAGAGCTAGATAATCCTTGCGTAGAAACTCTCGAAGATTGTTTTGTTGGCGAAATGCATTCTGAATTCGTAACTCCAGCTCATACATATGAAAAGGCTTGGTCAGGTAATCATCTGCTCCAGCTTCTAGTCCTTTTTCTTTTGACTCTTGGGCGGACTTTGCTGTGAGTAGTATAATCGGAATATGGGATGTACGTGCATCTGATTTCGTCTTTTGGCAGAGCTCATAGCCATCCATCTCGGGCATCATTACATCTGACACCACGATATCTGGCATTCGATCCAATATCAAACTCCAACCTTCCTTTCCATTATTTGCAGCTATGACTTCCGCACTTTCAGTAAGACTTTCCACTATAAATGAACGCAACTCAGCATTGTCTTCTACTACTAAAACAATAGGTGCCCCTTCCAATGTTTCGGTTGCCATTTTTTCGGTTTCTGTAGCCAACTCTCCCGATGTAAGAACGATTGAAATTGGAATTTCGACTCTGAAAACAGAGCCTTCACCCAATATGCTTCGAACAGCAATCGCCCCTCCCATCAAATCTGTAAGCTCTTTAACCAAGGACAATCCTATTCCTGTGCCCTCAAATGCTCTAGTGGCTGTATCATCCACCTGATAGAAGCGATCAAACAATTTTGACAATTGCTCTTCAGGAATGCCTATTCCGGTATCATGCACTTCCAAGATTAGCTCTCGATTTTCAACAACCTCGGCCATAAGTCTTACACTTCCATTCTGGCTAGTGAACTTCAAAGCATTGCTGAGAAGGTTTCTGACAATCTTCTCCAAATGACCTTTATCGAATTGGTGATACCCATCTATATTATTCAGCTCAAGGGACAGGTCGACTTCCTTTTGTGAAGCCATCTCATTAAAATCTTCAATGATTGCATTGAGAAAAACAGCCAACTGACCAGTTGATTGATGCGATTGCATAAATCCACTTTCTAGTTTGGAGATATCCAATAATTCATTCACCAACTTCAGCAAATGACTCCCGTGACGGTAATTGCTTTCGAGTATCTTTTGCACGTCCTCTGGATACTTCTTGTTCCTCAACTGTTTTTCCAACGGCGAAAGGATCAGTGTAAGTGGCGTTCGAAACTCATGGGTGATATTTGAGAAAAATCGAGTCTTCATGTCGTCCACTGCTTTCAGGCGAAGAGCCTCACGGCGATTAAACTCCACTTCTTGCTGCTTCAGCAGTCTTGACTTATAGCTCCTCCAAAAAAGTATAATAATACCTGCTGCCACTAAGAAATAAAGCGTGTATGCCCACCAACTAAGCCATGGTGGTGGGAGCACCCGGATTTGGATCTCTCGAATATTGCTACTCCACTGGCCATTGGTATTGGATGCGTTTAGCGAAAGTGAATAGTTTCCTGTTCTAAGTTTATCAAACTTGATTTTTCTATCCGTGCCATTGATCACCCAATCGTCATTATATCCGCTCAGCTTATATCTATAGAGGTTTTTATCTGGCGCATTAAATTGCATTGCAGAATATTCAAAGGCCACCGAGTTGTTGGAATAGCTAAGATCTAGATCTGAAAGTTCGTTAAGAGGCATATCAAGCAAGGAAAGGCTGTCACCAAAAATCTGCTCCTGGTAATTGATTTCTAGACGAGTAAGTTTTACTGTAGGGGAAAACTCATCTTCCACGAAAAGCTTAGGATCAAAAACGGAATATCCCGATGTGCCTCCAAATGCAATACGTCCATCAGGCAGTTTGAACCCATGATGCCTGTCAAATTCGGATTGTATCAACCCATCAGCAGTTGAGTAATTGGTAAATCGCTCTGACTGGGGGTCAAATTGAGTGACACCATTGAAAGTTGACATCCAAATATTACCGTTTTCGTCGAGAATCATGGAGGCTATAGTATTGTCTGGTAATCCGTCATCTTTTGTGAACGTTTTTTCGACCTTGCTTGTCACATAATTCCACTTCAATAATCCACCGCCATAGGAAGCTATCCAAAAAATATTTTCCTTGGTTGGGTCTGGCAGAAGCTGAATAAGTCCGAAATTCTTGTCGCCTACTTCGTTGACTTTGAGGATAGAGTCCCCCTTCAATTGGTAAATTCTGTTTTGGGTATCAATCACCCATGTATAGCCATCTGCATAGTTCACATCTATGAGCTGGAAGTAATTTGGATTGCCAAGTTCAATACACTTTCTAATCACTGGATCTATGGAAGTATTCTCCCATTGATAGTAATCACCATAACTATCGATAGCAGACAGAAAGCCATCTTCATCATGAAACCCTTTGAAATAGTGAGTAGATCCGGGTGATTTTACCTCTTGCATTTGATCCCCCACTAAGTAAAAAATTCTATCCAGCCTGCCGAAGTAATACCCGTCTTGCGTAAAATACAACCGCCCATTCTTTGAATAGAAATATTTGAAATCATAGGAGCCTTTGTTTTGAAACCAATTTTCGGGAATCTGTG
>JBLIFO010000243.1:0-4105 GCA_047633875.1 Marinoscillum sp.
TGGCCAACGAAAGGGCTTGTGTCATATGCCCTCTGCCTTCGCCTTGTATGATAAATAGGTAGTTCAAGTGCTTCGATATTAGAAGATCAAGTTAGTGAATTAACCCAAATTATGCATTAGGCATAATTTGCCCGAAGGGCAGACGAAAGCTTTGCTTTGTCTGGGCGGTCCGCCGCGCGGTTAACCCTGATAAAAACTTCATGTTTATGAAGTTTTTCGTCATTATGCAATAGAATATTTTTCTTAAATTTTAAAATTGTTCTATTGCATAATCCGGGGTTAACCCAAAAATCGCCTTAGTTATAATTACCGAAAGGTTAGGTGTATGCTAAGCTTGGGATACTCAATCCTATAGTTATGCAGAGAATTTGAGGATAAACTCTGTGCCATCATTGATAATGGATCGGACAGAAATAGCGCCTTTGTGATTACGCATGATTTGCTTGGAAAGACTCAGTCCGATTCCTGAACCGCTTTTCTTCGTTGTAAAGAATGGGATGAAAATCTTTTTCAGTGCCTCTTCTTCGATGCCCGGTCCATTGTCGCGAATACTGACGATCGCGCCACCTTCGATTCTCTCATGCGCGTTGATTATTAGTGATTTTGGTACATCTCTTTCTTCATCGATTTCTTCGAGTGCTTGGATTGCATTTTTCACAATATTGATGACTACCTGCTCGATTTGCTGTTCGTCTATTTGAATGCAAAGCTCTTCCGGTATTTTCACTTCCACTTCTACTTCGCCATCTTGAATGTCATTTCGCAAGAGCGAGAGGACGTGCTCCACCAATTCCTTCACACAAACCTTACGGATATTTGGAAGGGTGATTCTGGTCATATTGCGGAAGTCACTTACAAACCTGATAAGGCTTTCGCTACGTCGATGAATAGTGTGTAAAGCCAAATGAAAATCTGAGATTTGGTCGCTGGTGATCTCTGCAAAATCCTGCCCATCTTTATGCCATTCTTCCATCTCAGTCTCAAGCGTTCGCGCAAGCGAAGAAATAGGCGTCACGGAATTCATGATTTCATGCGTGAGCACTCGAATCAGGTTTTGCCAAGCTTCCATTTCCTTCTCCTCCAATTCACTCTGGATGTTCTGTAGTGAAATCAATTTGAAGGCTTTACCCTGCAACGTCAGCTCTATTGCATAGATAGCCAGCTGGACTTCTTCTTCATTTGATTTGGAGACCTTGATCAAATCTCGACCTCCTGTTTTCAATTGACGAAGGGAAGACACCAGTTGATCATTTACGATCTTCAACTGACTGATATTTTTCACATGTTTGATGCCCAGAAGCTGCTTGGCTGTGGTGTTGATGATTTGCACTTCGCCAACTTCATCAAATGTGATAATCCCTATTCCTACATGCTGTACGATCGTTTTTAGGTACTGATAGCTCGCTTCTTTTTCAGCACGGATTTGTCTGAACTTTACAATCACAGCATTGAATTCTTGATACAAGGCATCAAGGCTCGTACCCTCTTTTCGGTCTGGGTAAGTATGCGAAAAATCATCCCATTTGATACTTTGCAAAAAGCTGATGACCTCCCTATTGGATCTTTCCAGAAAATGATACAGATAATACACCTGTACCACTATCAGAATGGAAATGAGGATTCTGCTGAAAGCATAGCTATCTGTATAGAACAGACTTGCAAATAGAAAAATCGAAATGCAAAGCAGTAAAATCCTGCCGATGAGCTGATATTGGAACTTATTATAGCCCATATTTTTCTAGTCTGCGGTAAAGGGAAGCACGAGTTAGTCCCAATTCTTTAGCAGCTTTAGAAATATTGCCGTTGTATTTGTTGACGGCTCTTTGAACCACCTTTTTTTCCACATCGTCTAGGTTGAGATTGTCGGCTTCTACGGTAGTCGCATTCTCAGCCTTTTGAGCTAGGAAAAAGAAATCATCAGGATTGAGCATTTCTGTGTCGCTCATGATGATTGCTCTTTCAATTGCATGTTGTAGCTCACGAATATTTCCTGGCCAGCTGTATTTCTGAAGTTTCTTAACAGCTAGTGGTGAAATCTTGTGGATATTCTTGCGATACTTCTGATTGTATGACTTCATAAAATGTTCAGCCAAGAGCGGAATATCATCTATACGATCGCGCAATGGCGGCAATTGAATCTCTACGGTATTGATACGATAGAGCAAATCCTGACGAAAAGTGCTTTCACCCACCATGTCATAGATTGGCATATTGGTCGCACAGATCAAGCGTATATCTATTGGCAAAGCGTGGTTGGAACCTATGCGTGTTACTTCTCTTTTTTGCAGCGAGGTTAGGAGTTTGGATTGAAGTGGTAGGTTGAGATTACCAATTTCATCCAAAAACAATGTGCCATTGTTTGCTATTTCGAAGCGACCTGCTCGGTCTTCTTTTGCGTCTGTATAAGACCCTTTTTTGTGTCCAAAAAGCTCACTTTCAAACAAGCTCTCAGTAATAGCTCCCATATCTACACCAATGAAGACATTGTCTTTTCTCAGTGACTTTTGATGGATTGCACGTGCAATCAGCTCTTTACCAGTACCATTTTCGCCTAGTATGAGGATATTGGCATCCGTGCCAGCTACTTTGTCTATGATTTTGAAAACATCTTTGATCTCTTGGCTTTCACCAATGATGTCTTTAAAAGCTTGATTGCTGTCTTCTTGTAGTTGCTTGCTAGTTTGCTTTAGCTGCGTCACTTCTTTGTAAGACTCTTTTAGCTTGGCCGCACTGTTTAGTGTAGCGATTAGTTTTTCATTTTGCCATGGCTTCAGTACAAAATCAGTGGCACCAGCTTTAAGTGCCCTCACCGCCATCTCCACATCACCAAACGCGGTGATCAAAACAACCACTGCTTGCGGATCTTTGTCTAGTATTTGTTCCAACCAATAAAAGCCTTCTTTACCGCTGGTAATGTCTTTGCTGAAATTCATATCCAGCAAGATCAAGTCATAGGTGTCGTTGTTTAGAAGGAAAGGAATCTTTTTGGGATTTTTTTCGATCAATACCTCCTTGGCGTGCTTTTTAAGGAGCATTTTAGCTGCCAACAACACATCTTCATCATCGTCTATGATGAGTATTTTACCTAATTCTTTTTCTAATATCATGAAATTTTGATTTACGAACTACATTTCGCCAGAATTGTGCCAATACCCAAAAAGAGCTTTTAAATAGCTCAGAGCAGGTTAAGATTCTGTTCGATGTTCGTAAATGTACACTAAAAATTCGCTTAGTGTTCCTAATCGTACATTTTCTGATAGTCCAAGTAGGGGAGACCTACACTGTACGGAAGTTCGGCTTTTAGCTTTTCGAACTTCACCAATACGTCCAGATACTTGATCATCGAGTCGATGTACTTGTCCTGCTGGATATTGAGTTTGAACAAATCACTTTCCCCATTTTCGAGATTGAAAACCTCTGCCTCAAAGAGCCGGTTATAATTCTCAGAGATTTCCAAATATTGGCTGGTAAGCCGCTCATTGGTTTTGAGCTCGGCATAGGAGCTTTGCACTCCGGTGATCACCTCTTGGCGAGTTTGATTAAGATCAAAAGACATGCTCTCTTGATAAACACGAGTTTTCTGAATTTTACCTCGTTCCTTTCTTAGCAAGATAGGAATAGAAAAGTCCATGCCAATTTTATAATTCTCTTGCCACTCAGGGCTTTGCACACCGTCTCTACTGAAGGGCGCATCCACCAAGCTATAGCTTAAATTCAGCTCGGGTTTTAGGTTTTCTATATTCAAGCGCTGCTCTACATCAAGCTGTTGTTGCTTGGTGGTGATCTTTAATATTTCTGGATGGTTGGTACGAGCCCATTCCACTAGATCAGTGATCGTGGAGTCATTGGGGATCACCCCGATATTATTTTCACGGGACGGGATCACGTTTTCTCCCAGCTCTAGTGGGGTGTCATCTTTTTGCCAAAGGTGTATGGATAGCCCCAGTCGAGCTTGCTGAAGATCAAGTGTAGCATTCTCAAAATCAGCTTGCCTAGTCTGGAAAGTGATCTTGGCCTGTATGGTATCGATCACAGCTACTTCACCAAAGGTATAATCCAGCTTAACCCTCCGGAAGATCTCCTCGGCTATATCCTTACTCTGCCA
>JBLIFO010000244.1:0-4078 GCA_047633875.1 Marinoscillum sp.
CATCATAGTGTCCTCCGCGAGTGGATTTCCCATTTTGATCGCTTTGGTGCGCTCCACTACCCTTTCCAAAAACTTATCTGCTATGTCTTCGTGCACAAGTATTCTACTTGGGCAGGTGCAGACTTCCCCTTGATTGAGGGCAAACATGACGGCTCCTTCCACACACTTGTCAAAGAATTCATCATCGGCATCACCCACACTTTTCATGAAAATGTTAGGAGATTTTCCACCGAGCTCCATCGTGACAGGAATTAGGTTTTCACTTGCGTATTGCATGATCAAACGTCCAGTGGTCGTTTCTCCTGTGAATGCCACTTTAGCGATTCTGGAAGAAGTTGCCAAAGGTTTTCCTGCTTCAGGTCCAAAACCTGTTACTATATTGAGTACTCCCGGTGGCACTATGTCTTTGATCAGCTCCATCAGTACCATAATACTTGTAGGCGTTTGCTCTGCAGGTTTTACTACAGTACAGCATCCCGCAGCTAGGGCTGGAGCTATCTTCCATGTAGCCATCAGCAATGGAAAATTCCATGGGATGATCTGTCCCACCACGCCAAGTGGTTCTTGTAGGTTAATACTGATTGTGTTTGCATCGTGCTCAGACATGGAGCTTTCATCTGCACGAATCGCCCCTGCGAAATACCTGAAATGGTCTATACACAAAGGCAAATCTGCCGCTCTCGTTTCGCGGAGTGCCTTTCCATTGTCTATGGTTTCTACTCTCGCAAGCATTTCCAAATTAGCTTCCATCACATCTGCTATGTCTAAAAGCACTTTACTTCTAAAAGCAGCTGATGTCTTTGACCAAGTTTCGAAAGCTTTATGTGCAGCATCTATTGCTAGTTCTACATCTGCTTTATTTCCTCTTGCAGCTTTAGAGAAGGCCTTTCCATCTATTGGGCTAATATTATCGAAATACTCACCGCTGGTAGGAGCTACCCATTTGCCTCCTATGAAATGATCGTAATGGGGTTTGATCTGTGGCCGATCCAAGGCCTTTGATGTTTTTTCTAAGGTTTCCATGATGTTCTGTTTTTAAATCGTCCATCAAGTTGCCTTTATAAAAAATCAATCAATTTGGTAAGCGTCTAAGAATGTTTACTCACAATCCAAACATTGAGATAGTCGTAATAAATGGCTAAATTGTTAGACTCTATTTGTTAATATCACATTATAAATAGTGATTAATTAGTAATAAGTGAAATGGGATACTTGATCGACTCAGTACCAGTAAAAAACGAAAATTCATTATTTACACTCGTGGAAAACAGAACTGCTTTCAGTTTTGACACTTGTGAGATGAATGTATTCGAAACCCATCAGCAAGCGCTTAATGTAGATCTGGTATTCAACGATTTTGTATTGACTAGTATGCTGCAAGGCAAAAAAGTGATGAAGCTGGATAGTAAACCAAGGTTTGACTATTTTCCCGGTGAGTCTGTAATAGTAGCTCCTGGCGAGCGCATGCAAATAGATTTTCCAGAGGCAGCAGCTGGCAACCCAACCCAATGTATTGCCCTAGAGATCTCTAAAGATTTGATACAATCTACCATGGATTTACTCAATGAGTATCACCCGAAAATCCTCTCCAATGAAAGTTGGAAACTGGATGCTGAGACTTTTCACCTCATCAACAACATGCAGCTGGCAGATACGATCAATCGGATGCTGCGGATTTCACAATATGAAACAGGCAAATCCAAGGATATCATCATCGATCTCACTTTGAAAGAGATGCTGGTGAGACTCATGCAAACTCAGGCACGACGGATCTTTGAGAATAATTACGCCACGCTTAGTGCGAAAAACCCTTTGGCGCATGCCATAGATTATATCAAGTCCAACCTAGACAGTAAATTAGAAATAGAAGAAATCGCAAAGAAAGCCTATATGAGTCGGGCGAGCTTCTTCAAAAAATTCAAAGAAGAATTAGGGCTTACCCCTGCTCAGTACATCTTAAATGAGCGCTTGAAGTTGGCCAAAAATTTCCTAGAAACCAGTAATCATTCTATTAGTCAAATTTGCTTCTACTCTGGCTTTGAAAACCTTTCACACTTTATCACCGTCTTCAAAAAGCATTTCTCAGATTCACCGGGACATTATAGATCGAGTCTCGAAAGTGACTCTCTTCAATAATTAGCTTCAACAACTTTATCAGGTCGTATACATCGAATTGAACATCACATAATCTGTGCTCAGGTCTGTACCCCAACCGACTGCTGTTCCTCTTCCCTCGCGTAACTTCATTTTGATGATTATTTCCGATTTTTTGAGGATGCGTTTCACCAGATTCATATCGAACTCCATAGGCATGCCATGATCTAGCATCTGTACTTCCTCACTTTCATTTCCAAGCCAGAGATCTACTTTATCAGAATCGAAGGGAACACCTGAGCGACCCATTGCCGCCAATATCCTTCCCCAGTTTGGATCACGGCCAAACATAGCCGTTTTGACCAAAGAAGAATCAGAAACTACCCTAATCATCTTCCTGGCATCCTCCTTTGTTTTGGCTCCACTCAATCGATATTCAATAAATTTACTTGCTCCCTCTCCGTCAGAGATGATCAACTTCGCAAGGTGCACCATCAGCTCCATGAGCTTTTCCTTAAATATGATATAATTTGGATCGCTGGCAGATGTAATCATTTCATTGTCCGCCATGCCATTTGCCATGATACAGGCCATATCATTGGTAGAAGTATCTCCATCTACCGTGATCATATTGAAGGAATCATCTACAGCCTCCTTGAAGGCCTTATCCAGTAACTTCTGATCAATATTGAGATCCGTAAAAGCGAAAGACAGCATGGTCGCCATATTGGGGTGAATCATCCCTGAACCTTTGGCTATCCCACCGATATTGATGATGTTTCCGTCTATTTGAAACTCCACATAACCTTCTTTCGCGAAGGTATCTGTTGTAAGAATGGCATTGGCTGCAAACGACCCAGCTCTAGAGTTTTCAGAGATTTTCTTCACGTTTTCACGGATTCCCGCCACTACCTCTTCGGTGGGAAACTTCACCCCGATGATTCCTGTAGAAGCGATCATCACTTGATTGATATCTACATTAAATTCTTCTGCGGCGGTCTGTGCCATAGCCAAGGCTCCAAGCCTCCCCTGCTCCCCTGTGACGGCATTGGCATTACCTGAGTTTACCACGAGTACGCTTGCGATATGACCGCTTTCCTCAAGGTGTTTTTTTGTAAGTTTGATGGGCTCTGCCACTACAAGATTCTGTGTAAAAACAGCTGAAACCTTGGCAGGAACCTCAGAATACATCAAAGCTAAATCACGGCGCATAGACTTAACACCCGTATGCGCTCCCCAGCATTTAATCCCTCTTACATTGGTAATATTTCTTATCATGTTCACAGTTGAAATGCTTTTATGGTTGTAAAGGTGATATATTTAGACCTGCTGACTCATCCATTCCCAGCATGATATTCATGTTTTGAACGGCTTGTCCAGCTGCACCTTTCATGAGGTTATCTATCACTCCGATGGTGATGATCGTGTTCGTTCTTTCGTCGTACGTGCTGTACACATCGAAGAAATTGGTGCCTCTCACTTGCTTCAGACTTGGCAGATCTTTTCTAACCCGCACAAAAGGCTCTCCTTTGTAATAATCTTCGTAAATCTTAGCGATCTCCTCCGAGCTGATGTCACGATTTGGTTTGGTGTAGCAAGTAGATAGAATTCCTCGATCAACCGGCAGCAAATGTGGTGTGAAAAGCACAGTGGCTTTCACATTGGCATATTTGCTAATGATCTCTTGAATCTCAATGGTATGCCGATGCGTCTTGAGTCCATAAGCTGTGAAATTATCATTAACCATTGGGAAATGGGTGTTGGGCTTGGCTTTGATACCTGCTCCTGTCACTCCCGTTTTGGAGTCAATGACAATATGGTTCTTATCAATAATCCCTTCCTTCAATAAAGGCGCTATTGCTAAAATTGAGGATGTAGGAAAACATCCCGGATTGGCCACTAGTCGAGCTTCTTTTATGCGCTTGCGCCAAAACTCTGGCAAGCCAAATACGGCGGATTCAAAACCCGGTTCGTAACTGTGATC
>JBLIFO010000245.1:0-4073 GCA_047633875.1 Marinoscillum sp.
GCTCCGTGAGGTTGTAGGCAGATATACTAAATCGTAAAGGCATATGCTCTGGCTTTATCGAAGTGCTTATTTGCACATCAAAAGGAACCTCATTGGTAGCTGATGTAGTATATTGATTTAGGACCCATCCGAAATTTTTGAACACCATTCCAAAAGTAAAATCTGCATCAGGCGCTCTATAAATCCCTCCAAAATCCCCAAGCAATAATGATGAACCATAGCCAGCAATCCCATTAGAAGCATATTTCAAATTTGCTCCAAGAGAAAATGATCCTAAAGAATGGCTCTTGCCAACAGTAAGCAGAATATCATTTCCAGAGAATGTACCGGTCACATCGCCATTGGCAGCTGTCTCCTGAAAGTCACCATAATCTAGATAGGTCACTCCAAAAGCAAACTTCCCAATTTTGGGTAAAGTTGATAAATATGCTCCTGAAAATGACGCCACATCTGCAAAATAGGGACTGAGATTAATAGCAAGTGCACCAGCAGATACAGAATCAAGCACAGCAGGATTGTGTACAAACTGCATGAGATCGCCATCTGACAGGGAAACTACCATACCACCCAAAGCTGCATTTCTAGCACCAAATGGCATATTCAGGCTTTGATAGCTGTTGAATTGGGCCGCTAGGCCGGTACTCCAACAAAGCAATATGATGACGAGTAATCTCAATTAGGATTTGGCTGGTTCTGGAAGTATGAAATTCATAGGGTGCTTGGATTTCTTGTCCAATAACGCAATTCCGATTACTTCTTGTACCGTACTCACAAAATGAATTGTTAAATTTTTGATATAATCCGGATTGATCTCTTCGATATCCTTTTTGTTTCGCTCACACATGATGATATCACGAATACCAGCACGTTTGGCTGCTAGTATTTTCTCCTTTATACCTCCTACTGGCAACACTTTGCCCCTTAGGGTAATTTCACCAGTCATGGCCAATTTATCTTTAATCAACCTTTGAGTGAAAACGGAAGCCAAAGCGGTCAACATAGTAATACCTGCTGATGGACCATCTTTAGGAATTGCCCCAGCTGGCACATGCACATGCAGATCATAATGCTCGAATATTCTATAGTCTATATCTAGTAAATCAGCATTGGTCTTTAAGTATGAAAGTGCAGTAACTGCCGATTCCTTCATCACATCTCCAAGCTGACCTGAAAGCGTGATCTTGCCTTTCCCTCTGCTCAAGCTTGCTTCGATGAACAATATATCACCGCCTGCAGAAGTCCAAGCTAGTCCTGTAGCTACGCCAGGAAGTGAGTTGTCCTCATAAGCTTCCTTGTCAAATACTTCAGAACCAAGTATTCTTCGAACTTCATCAGTCGTGATTTTCTTCTCATAGGGCTCTTCCATCGCAATGGATTTGGCCACATTTCGAATCACTGAAGCAACTTTACGCTCCAGATTCCTAACTCCCGATTCACGCGTATAGTCGTTGATCAATTTGGCAATAGCTGTCTTATCGAAAGTAATATCCTTTAGTTTCAAGCCATGCTCCTCACGTTGCTTCGGTATGAGATGCTTCTTAGCAATTTCCACTTTCTCTTCAAGCGTGTACCCCGTGATATCAATGATCTCCATACGATCACGCAATGGCGGCTGAATAGTATCCAAAGAGTTAGCTGTGGCTATGAACAAGACTTTTGATAAGTCATAGTCCACTTCTAAATAATTGTCTTTGAAAGTGCTGTTCTGCTCAGGATCAAGCACCTCCAAAAGTGCAGAGGATGGATCACCTCTAAAGTCAGAACTTACTTTGTCAATCTCATCAAGGATGAAAACTGGATTAGAACTTTTCGCCTTTTTCAGGTTTTGAATGATCTTTCCTGGCATAGCTCCAATGTAGGTTTTTCTATGTCCACGAATCTCAGCTTCATCATGAACTCCGCCTAAAGACATTCGTACATATTTCCGTCCAAGAGCATCTGCGATAGATTTTCCCAAGGAAGTCTTACCTACCCCAGGAGGGCCATATAGACAAAGTATCGGCCCTTTTAGGTCGTTTTTCAACTTTCTAACAGCGAGATACTCGAGTATTCTCTCCTTCACTTTATCCAAGCCAAAGTGATCTCGATCCAATACTTCCTTGGCAAATTTCAGATCATAATTATCTTCTGTGCCTTCATTCCATGGCAACTCAGCGAGCAATTCGGCATAGTTCATCGCTACTGGATATTCTGCAGATGCAGGATTCATTCGGCCAATTTTATCGAGTTCCTTTAGGAAATGCTGCTTTACTTCATCAGACCATTTCTTATCCTTTGCTTTAGCTCTGAGCGCATTGATTTCCTGATCAGGACCATCCTGCCCCAGCTCATCCTGAAGCACTTTCATTTGCTGACGCAGGTAATAATCACGCTGCTGCTGATCGATATCCGAATGTACTTTACTGGCTATCTCATGCTTGAGCTCTAGCATCTGAATATCCTTCAGCATGTACTTCAATAGCAATTCAGCCCTGAGTTTAGGATCATGCGTCTCAAGCAATTTCTGCTTATCACCCACTTCAGAGTTGATATTTGAAGAAAGGAAATGAGTAAGAAAGGTATAGCTCTGAATATTCTCTAAAGCTACTTGCGCCTCTTTCGGAATTTCAGGATTGAGTTTTAAAACCTTATAAGCAGCCTCTTTGAGTGATGCAGTAATCGCCGCTATCTCATCACTAGTGACGTTTTCCTGTTCTTTGAGGACTTTATAAGTGGCTCTGATAAACGGCTCATCTTTTACTAATTCGCCCAACTCAAAACGCTGCTGACCTTGGATGATGATGGTGGTATTACCATCGGGCAAGACGAGCATTTTCAGAATTTTAGCTACTGTACCAACCTGATGTAAATCTCCAAATGACGGCTCCTCCTTTGTGGTATTCTTTTGAGCAATCACCCCTATAATCCGATCACCTTTGTAGGCCTTTTTAACCAGCCTTATAGATTTGGTACGCCCTACCGTAATTGGTAAAACCACACCAGGGAAAAGCACAGTATTTTTAATGGGAAGAATGGGTAAGTCTGTCGGAAGCTGGTCCTTGGAAATAGTAGAACCTTCTTCTGCAACAAGCTCAATCACCTCACCAGAACCATCTTCAAGTAGTTCACTCATAAGCAAGGGACTCAGGTATTTATTTTCAAACATAGAATTAATGTCAATGTGTCAGCCAGAATGATTACAATTCATTCCAGTGCAATGGTGGCACTTGAAGTCAATAGCTATGCCAAATTAGCTACTGTGCCACAAATGGTATTATCTTTAATCTTATTTGTTTGATTGTCTGTCGAAAAGACATGCTTTTATGATTGGAGCAAAATTCCGTCTACTTTTCCTTATTTCGATTTCAATCATATCCCCACATCTGTTGGGTGCACAAAACATTGCTGCAAAGAAAATAAATACAGATTCTTTGCCTTCAAACATTCTACTCAACGACTATCACTTTAAATACATTAATAAGCGTCCTGTCTATTATGACGCAGATGCCTTGAAACGCATCGAAAAACTAGATAAGGAAGAAGATTGGAGTGGGCTCTACAAGGCGCTTAAGAACTATGTCGATAATTTCGGGATTCAAAATTTCTATAAAGACACTAAACTCATTTGGCGTCTAGCCAAGTTGACGGAATTTTTTGGTGGTGCAGAGGAAGCCAAAAGTCTGTATCGCCTAGCACTAAGGCATCATCACAACGGCATCAATCTGAAGGAAATAGAGCTTTATTATGATTCGCTCAATACCCAAGCTGCAGGTCAATATGTGCCTTTAGATTATTACTATGAACTCGTAGAGTATCGAAAGTTGATCGACACCCTGCGTCCGCCAAGAGGTGTTTTGCTCAATATGGGCAAAGAAATCAATAGTTCGAAGGCTGACTATGCGCCTTCTCTTAATGTGCAAAACAATGTCCTCATTTTCACTTCGCAGAGAAATGATCTTGATATCACCATTCGTCGCACATTCAACGAAGATCTTTTTTACAGTTTGAAAGATGATTTTGGCACTTGGTCTCAAGCCAAACCTTTCAAAGAAATTAATTCAAGATATAAAGAAGGGTCGGCTATCCTTTCGCGC
>JBLIFO010000246.1:0-4054 GCA_047633875.1 Marinoscillum sp.
TTCCTCATTCTTTTTCTTGTGATTCCTGTCCAATACTGACCCAAACCACCCAGAGGAAAGCAATTTTAATCGCAATGACCTTTTCCTAATTCATTTATTAATGAAGTAACATTATTGTCAACTAGTTAAAATTATCAAATCACATAGCTTAGGCTTAATGAAATATTTTGTTCAGAAAGCAAGTACAAATTCAAAACCTCTGAGGTAATAGTATCAATATAATTGAATTCACAAGTGAATTTCTGGAGCTTAAATCAATTTTTTATCATTGGTTTATGCACTTCGCCAGGTCAATTGTAGTGCACTTGAAAGTGGATCATGCAGAAGAATTAAGATACTGACCAGACAACATTAAGTTTACGTTTACCAAAATGAATAATCTATGATATCTTTTCATAGATTATTCATTGAGGAGTTTTTATCATGTTGAGCGTTCGCTATTGGATTGTATTGTTAGTGAGTACTTTGATTGTGCTCTCGGTTTTAGCGCTTTCTGTTTTTTCTTATCAGGAATTTCGAGAAGCCCTAGATGAGCGTGTGCTTTTACAACTTACTTCTATAAAACGGCTCAAACGCGTTCAGATTGAGGAGTATCTCCTTTCAGAATATGAAGAGTTTACTCAAAACAGATCAGGTACTGAGGTTTTGAGTTTGCCACTCAGTATGTTGCAAAGTGACACTTTGCACACTTCGTTGGGGCTAGATGAAAATTGCTTTAAGCAGATAATGCTTCCTCAGGAGCAAGGCTTCCTTGATCTCACGGCGTGTGATTTGAATGGTGAGGTTTGCGTCATGATCTATTTCAAATCAACTGACAATGTGTATTTTAAGGAGGTTTCGATGGATCGCATTCAAACTATTCTTTTAGAGCGCTCAGGAATGGGGCAAAGTGGCGAGACTTATTTGGTCGGTCAGGATTTTCGACTTAGATCTCTGTCGAGATTTTTCCCCGATCAGGCACCCTCTACTATCGAAGCAAAAACAATAGGAGTGACCAATGCACTCCGCTCCGTATATGGGATGGGTAAATTTCCAGATTATCGAGGTGTCCCTGTTTACAGCGCGTATCACCAATTGGATATTCCTACTTTGCCATGGGCTATATTGTCTGAGATGGACGTTTCTGAAGTGGTCAGTCCGCTGATCACCATGCGTAATAAGCTCATTATCATTGCTATTTTTGTAATTATTGCAGCGCTTATTTTCACGCTGTTTCTCACAAGCATTCTTTCTAGGCCTTTGCTGAGGATGCGAGATTTGCTCATCAATATGTCCAATGGGGAATTCCAAGTACGAGTTGATACATCTAAATCTGCCACAGAAATCAAGGAGATGTTCGCAGCATTAAATCAGCTCAAACAATCTATTCAAGGGGCTATCACATTCTCTTCTGAGATTGGTAGGATGAATCTGGAAACTAAATACATTCCTAAAGGGGAAAGAGATTTGCTGGGCAAATCATTGGTGCTTATGCAGCAAAAACTCATCGCTTATGAGCAAATGGAGGAACGCAACCGTCTCCTTGGCAAGCGAAATTTGATCAAAGGGCAAGAAAATGAGCGGGAACGAATTGCTAAGGAGCTCCATGATGGGATAGGCCCATTGCTGACTAGTTTGAGGTTGAGTATCCACTCAGCCAGTCTTCCTGCTACCGAGAAAGAAGCAGTCAAAGGGTTACTGGATAAAACGATAGAAGATGTACGTCGAGTAACTTATGATCTCATGCCTCTAGGTTTGATGGAGTTTGGTGCAGGCAAAGCTTTGGCAGCATTTGTAAATCAAGTTTCAAAAGCCCTATCAATTGAACTGCTATTTACTTATGAGCAAAATGTTCATGGCAAAAGGCTGCCGGAGGAAATAGACATCTGCGTCTATCGGATTGGACAAGAGCTTATCAATAATGGACTCAAACATGCCAAGGCCAAGCGAATCACCCTCTCCCTCACAGAGTTTGAAGATCGCGTTAGCCTTTTTTATACGGATGATGGCATTGGATTTACGCCTGAAGAAGTGGAAATTCACTCGGGTTTGAGGAATATTCAGGCGAGAGCTGAAGTATTTCGCGGAACAATTGTTTTTTCTAGAGAGTCAGTGGGTACAGAAATAGAAGTAGAAATACCTTTGAGCAATGACTAAAATTCGGGTAGCCATCGTAGACGATCACTTACTCTTTCGAAATGGAGTAGAGGCATTACTTACCACATCGGGGGAATTTGAAGTGGTGATCAATGAAGGATCTGGTGCCGCTTTTCTTCAGAAACTGGAGGAAGGAGACTTACCATCAGTTGTTTTGCTGGACCTGACTATGCCAGAGATGAGCGGTTTTGAAGTCATGAAAACCCTAAGGGATAAGTACCCGGGTGTAAAATATATTGCCCTTTCCATGCATGATGATGGCAACTATATAGTCAAATGTGTACGCGAAGGTGCACATGGTTACTTATTGAAAAACACTGACGAGGGAGAGCTAATAGAAGCGATTAAGTCTGTAGCTGGTGGCAAAAAGTATTTTAACAAAACTGTGTCCGAGCAAATGATCGGAATCATGGCAATTGAAGGCTCTGATCCGAAAAAGCTCTCTCCAAAAGAGCAGGAAGTACTTCAATTCATTTCTGAAGGTTCCACGACTAAAGAAATAGCACAAAAGCTTTTCATCAGTACCCGAACTGTGGAGACCCATCGGGTCAACATGATGAAGAAATTAGCTGTCAAAAACAGCGCAGAGCTCATCAAGAAGGCCGCACAGCTAAATATTATTTAGTATCCGAATTTATACGGATAAGGTATATCGGTCATTTCCGAAGCAATAAATACCATTTTTCTTAGAGTCACACAGAGGGTCAATATTTCGTTTTATGAAGTAAGAAACATTAAACGAACAGCACTATGAAAATTCTCATTATAACCCTCGGATTCATTTTTTCAACATTACTAGTAGGAGCTCAAGCGAAAAATGACCTCAAAGGTCCTGCAGCGAAAAACTACAAACCGTGGAGGGACAAGACCGAAATCAATGTGCCGACTCCTGTAATTGCAGTTGATAAGGTTGCTCTTAAAGGTCCGGCTGCTAAAAACCACAAACCGTGGAAGGTTGATAGTGAGACTGAATATGTAGCTATAGAGATTGGTTCACCAAGGACTGAGCTGAAAGGCCCGGCTGCTAAAAACTATAAGCCATGGAAAAAGAGCCAGGATGAATATCCAGCTAATGATACGATTGATGATCAATCCAGCACCTATTAAGACCTTTCAAAACTAATTTCGAATCTTAGCCAGAAGAGTTAGTCAATTCTGTGAAGCCCGATCCGTCTCAAGACTGGTTGGGCTTTTTTATTTGGAGAGTTAGAATTACTCAATTAAAGTCATAATTCGACTGGGTTTTAAAAATTAGCAAATCACCTAACTTACGTTCTTAATTTTAGGAATTTTCTTCAGTTTCGAGCGTGAGCAACGACCCATCCATCAATTTATATTCTACTCGATCCAACTTCAAATGGGTGATTTTGGGTATTGCTTTGGTGATCAGTGCAGGCTCAATCGTGTATACCAATATCCTTGTAGAGCAGATCAAAGACAGGGAGAAACGACAGATGGATCTCTATGCCGCCACACTCGAATATTTGGCCAACGAATTGGACGCTCCTAATCTAATATTCGTCCATGAAGAGATTATTCAGGCCAATCGCACCATTCCGGTGATCCTTACAGATGAATTTGGTAGACCAGAGCATTTTCGAAATATTCCAGGACTTGATGAACTCAAAGATCCGAAAGAGAGGGAAAAGCTGCTTGAAAAGGAAATCGAAAAAATGCAAAAGGAGCGAGACCCTATCATGGTCACTTTGATCGATGACGTCAATCAAGTCTATGGCTATAAAAACATTTACTATCGTAATTCTAAGCTTTTGGAGCAGCTTCGATATTATCCATATGTCCAATTGTCGATCATTTCTATATTCGGATTGATCGTCTTTGGGATATTCAATTATTCTCGCCGTGCGGAACAAAACCGAGTTTGGGTAGGGTTGGCAAAAGAAACTGCCCACCAGCTAGG
>JBLIFO010000247.1:0-4054 GCA_047633875.1 Marinoscillum sp.
GATGGGGCGATCAACATTACAGAAAAGACCACACCGAGCGATTGTGCCCAGTCAGGCAAGGCATTGTAAAGCAAATGGTGAGGACCTGCCCAGATATAGATAAATATTAAAGCCCAAAAGTGAACGATAGAAAGTCTGTAGGAATAAACCGGTCTATTGGCAGCCTTCGGGATAAAGTAATACATCAACCCGAGGTATGGTGTAGTTAAGAAAAATGCCACGGCATTGTGTCCATACCACCATTGCACTAGGGCATCTTGCACGCCCGCATACCAAGAATAGCTTTTGAATGCACTTATTGGAAGTTCGAAAGAATTCACGATGTGTAGCATGGCTACCGTGACGAATGTGGCAATGAAAAACCAGATCGCTACATACAAATGGCGCTCTCTTCTTTTCAATATTGTGCCAAACATATTGATACCGAATACCACCCATATTAACGCTATAGCTATATCAATTGGCCACTCAAGCTCGGCATATTCCTTACCTGTGGTAAGTCCAAGAGGTAGCGTAATAGCTGCTGCAAGGATGATTGTTTGCCAGCCCCAAAAATGGATCTTGCTTAGCAAATCGCTAAACATCCGCGCTTTGCAGAGCCGCTGTAACGAGTAATAAACTCCGGCAAAAATACCATTGCCCACAAAGGCAAAAATCACTGCATTGGTATGGAGTGGTCTGATTCTACCGAAAGTGGTGTACTGAATGCCGAAATTGAGTTCCGGCCAGAAGAATTGGCATGCTGCAAGTAAACCCACTGACATGCCCACTATACCAAATACTGTGGTGGCGATCAGGAAAAGTCTTACAGAGCTGTTGTCATAGTAGAAAGTGTCTATTCCACTATTCCCCTTTTTTTCGTCTAGGGCTGCTTCCATTGATAGGTTTGTTTGGTTCGTCATCAAATAAAATCCTTACTGATGGTGTGTAGTCATCATCATATTGACCACTCTTTGCTGCCCAGATGAAGGCCAGCAAAAATCCTGTTGCTACGAACAGGCTAAATCCAATCAAGATGATTATCACACTCATTATGCTAGCAAGATTACCTAGATGACTTACTTTAAGTTATGAGGCTTTTCAAGTGAAAAACTGATTTATGTCAGTTGCCTAGTTCTTTGCGTCTAGTAGGGCACCTGTCTAAAAAATGCAGATCGAGGAAGAAAGTCTACTCAGATTAGTAATATTTGTTATCAGCAGTGATTAAAGAGATGAAACGTACAATCAAATGGGGAATACTAGGTCCGGGGAACATCGCATCGAAGTTTGCGGATGATCTGATTTTGGTAGCTCATGCTGAGTTAGTAGCAGTTGGCTCACGAGACTTAACCAAGTCAGAGGCTTTTGCTCTAAAATATGCAGGTAAACGAGCCTACGGCAATTATGAAGATTTGGTAACCGATGAAGAAGTAGAGATCGTCTATATCGCCACGCCTCACCCTTTCCATTTTGAGCATACCATGCTTTGTTTGGAAAATGGAAAATCTGTGCTTTGTGAGAAGCCTCTTGCAATGAATTCTCGACAAGTGACCGCTATGACTGATTTGGCTAGAGCCAAAAATCTCTTCTTAATGGAAGGCATGTGGACGCGATTCCTACCCACGATAGAGCATGTCCTTTCACTTATTAACTCCGGTAAAATTGGCACTATCAATCATCTCACTTCAGATTTTGGCTTTGCTGCCAAGCCAGACAAACTGCGGCTCTTCAAAAATGAATTAGGAGGTGGAGCACTATTGGATATTGGGATTTATCCGCTTTATATGAGTTTGCTTTTCTTAGGTGTCCCTTCAAAATTGGAAGCAAATGCAACAATCACAGAAGCGAACATTGACACTTTCTGTGCTATGATGCTAGATTATGGTTCTTCAAAGGCACTTTTAAATACTACGATTCTCAACAACACGCCAGTTGAAACAAGGATCTATGGTGAGAAAGGCGCAATCATCATGCATGGAAAATTTCATGAAGGCAGAAAGATCACGGTTACTTTGCATGATGGATTCTCGGAGGAAATAGATCTACCACCAACTGGCCATGGCTTCTATCATGAAATCTTGGAAACAGGTGATTGCTTGCGAAAAGGTGAAATTGAAAGCCCAAAAATGCCATGGAAAAGCAGTCATCAACTCATTGGATTATTAGATCTGGTGAGAGAGAAAATTGGATTGCGCTTTCCGGCTGATATTTAGCTACACTTTCGACAACTTTAGGGCTACTAATTCACGTTAAGTCAAAATTTAGAAGCGACTATCACTGATATCCATTGTAAATAGAACAAATAATGATTGCGATTTTAATCATCCTCGGTGTAGCCTTTGGTGCTGGGACACCACTCTTCATCTATCTGAAAGTCAACCCGCAGTTTGGCGGAAAGATCACCAAAGAACTACTGGCAAGATTTGAGAAATCACCTCAGTGGAATGGGAAGATATTCGAAAATCAATCTGAGACTTTGATGGATATCAATCTAAAGACCATGCCCGGTTTAATAAAGGATCAGTTTAGTGGAAGAGCCGCCAGGCAACCCAAACAAAATATACCTATCCTGCCTTTGGATACAGCAAAACTCAATGAGGTCGGACAACCCAAATTCGTATGGTTTGGTCACTCAGCATTGCTTTTGCAAATGGAAGGAAAGAAAATTCTAATTGATCCTATGCTTGGTACTGATGCTTCTCCAGTAGGCCCTGTGCGTACCAAACGATTCAGTGAAGGAAGTCTTGAAATCATAGATCAATTGCCTAAGCTTGATGTCATCTTACTCACACATGATCACTATGATCATCTGGACATGGATAGTATCCTCAAGCTCAAAGACAAGACACAGCGATGGATTGTTGCGTTAGGTGTTGCTCGTCATTTGGTGAGGTGGGGTATTGATGCCTCGTTGATTGAAGAAGTGGACTGGTGGGATCAAAAGAAGCTGGGCAATATTCTAATCACCTTCACTCCTTCTCGACATTTCTCTGGTCGTGGACTTTCCGATCGGGCCAAGTCACTTTGGGGTGGGTTTGTATTCAAATCACCCAACCACAATATCTACTGGAGTGGAGATGGTGGCTATGACGATCATTTTAAAGCTATCGGAGATAAATTTGGTCCATTCGACATAGGATTCATGGAATGCGGCCAATACAATAAACTTTGGCACGCGATCCATATGTTCCCAGAGGAATGTGTGCAGGCTGGTAAAGATGCACGTGCCAATCGCTTGGTGCCTGTCCATTGGGGTGGGTTTACCTTGGCTTTACATGTTTGGCAAGATCCAATCGAGCGATTTGAAACGGCCTGTATGACTTCCAAGATAGATTATATAACCCCTGAAATTGGACAAGTGGTAGCTCTGGATGAATCAAATACTAGTCAGAATTGGTGGAAAGGCTATACCTGAAAAGTAAAAGTCTAGCAAATTCTAAGCAATCTCCGCAAATTTGAGTGCTCTTCCATTAGCTGCCTCGGCAGGGCAAAAAGGGAAAAGGCTTCACCTCTCCAAAACCTGGATCTCTACTCTCCGGTTAACTTTTCCTTCTTCAACATTTGCAGATATCACTATCGGTTTTGCATCTCCCCATCCTTTAGTTTCAACTCTGGATTTTGCTATTCCAGTTTTCACAAGGTATTTCTTGGCCGACTCTACACGCTTCTCAGATAATATCTTATTCTTCTTTGCACCACCTCGCCTGTCTGTATGGCCTTCCAATCGTATTTTCATGGCAGGCTGGGCTTTCATGACATCAGCAAGTTTATCTAGCTCCATTTTTGCCTCAGGTAAGAGGTTTGCCTTGCCTAAATCAAAAATCAAATGCTCCAACACAAATCGGTCGTTATTTTCTATTAATTGAGCTAAATCGTTCTCCTCCAATTGCTCAAGATCAGGTGCTGTGACTCCTACACTTCCCTCGCTAGTTTCAGTGTTGACATCCGAAACATCAGATTTCGAAACTCTAGTAAATGTCATGTTTCCCTCATAAGTATCCTGAGATGATGATGATGTATTGCTATCTATGGAAGACGGCTCAGTTTTCATTGATTGATCTGATGACGTCTGAAG
>JBLIFO010000248.1:0-4037 GCA_047633875.1 Marinoscillum sp.
AGACCATCAAATTATATACTTGCTAAAACTAATGGAAATTGCTCAGGCGCATTTCCCAATGCAATTCGCCGAGTTGTTTAGCAAAGAGCATTTTGTCTATGCGGATGTTCCTTATAGGATAAAAGGGTATTCAGATATAGTAAAGGATCCGCAGGATACGATTGAGTTTGACGAAGAGGCCAATAAGCATAGCGAAGAGAGATCAGAGAATATTGGGGGTGATGGTAAGCTTGTATATCGTGATGGTCAAATATTCACAGCCAATCTCAATGAGAAAATATTGGTGAGCCTCCTTGTAAAACTCTCCAATCTTGTACCGGAGGGAGGTATTTGGATGAATACCCAAAGGCCAGAATGGAACGATGCAAATAACGCATTGGTTGGTAATGGTTTATCAATGGTTACGCTCTATTATTTAAGACGATTTGTTACTTTCTATAGCAATTCACTGGATTCTGTAAATGAGCTTGAGGTCAAGGTTAATTCTGATTTGTATGAATTATTCATTGGAATCTCCGATACATTTTCCAAATACGCTTCTTTCCTATCAGACTCAATCTCCGATATTGATAGAAAGCTTATAGTCGATTCATTGGGGAAAGTAGGTGAGCAATATAGAACTCAAGTTTATAGTGGTGTAAGTCTTGAAAGTAAACATCTCAAAAAATCTGGAATAAAGGATTTTCTCGACATCACATTGAAGTTTCTTGATCATTCAATACGTGGCAATCAACGTCAAGATGGACTTTATCATTCTTATAACCTGTTAAAGTTTGAAGGTGATAAGCTCAAAATAGATCATATGTACGAAATGCTTGAGGGACAGGTGTCCATTTTGTCCTCAGGAGTTTTGACAATGAAAGAAGCTATGGACTTATTGGATGCGCTTAAATCGAGTAAGATTTATAGGGAAGATCAGTATAGCTACATGCTTTATCCGAATCGCCAACTCTCCCGTTTTTTGGATAAAAATACCATTACCAAAGATTTCATACATAAATCAAAACTGGCGGAGGCACTTATATCGCAAGGTGAGCGAAGTGTATTAACCCAAGACGAAAATGGAATTACCCATTTTAATGGATCGTTTACGAATGCCAAAGACTTACTAGCCGCATTAGATAAATTAGATAGGTCAAAATTTGCATCACTGGTTGATGCAGAGCGAAAGGACTTTTTGGAAATTTTTGAGCAGATATTTAATCATCGAGCTTTTACTGGTAGATCTGGCACCTTCTATGGTTTTGAAGGACTTGGAAGTATTTATTGGCATATGGTGTCAAAGCTTCTGTTAGCCACACAAGAAAACATTGTAAATAATTGGTATCAAGAAACTGACGATGTAGTAAAAGGGCGAATGATTGATCATTATTATGAGATCAGAGCCGGCATAGGTGTGAATAAATCACCTGAACTTTTTGGGGCGGTTCCAACTGATCCATATTCACATACCCCTGGCAATAAAGGTGCGCAACAGCCAGGTATGACAGGTCAAGTGAAAGAAGATGTAATCAATCGCTGGGCTGAGCTTGGTGTGAGTGTTAAGGATGGTTGCTTAACTTTTAATCCAACCTTCCTCAATGAACAAGAGTTTTTAAAGGAGAAATCTGTTTTTGAATATTATGATATACAAGGAGTTAAAAGTAGCCTTCAGTTAGAAGAAGGTTCTTTGGCCTTCACATATTGTCAAATGCCAGTGGTTTACCGTAAGGGCGATAATCGCTACATAATAATACAATATTCTGATGGTAGAAATGAGTTAATCACAAATACCATTTTGACTAAAGAAATTTCTAAAGAAATTTTTCAAAGGACAGAAGGTATAATCGCCTTGGAAGTGGGTATCTGATTTTAGCGAATTAGCTAGTAAATGACCATTTTGTAATACATCAAATGGCAAAATAATATTTCAATGAACCAATAAGTGGAACAATTTAATATTTCGTTAAAACGAGATCCATTAAATAATTCTCAGCAAAATACCCTTTTGTAGGTATTGTAATTTTGCTAATTAATGGGGTACTTAGTGGTTCAAATCAAACTAAATTATATTATGCGAAGTGTACTGTACTTGGTCACCTTTATAGTTATCTCATTTTATCAATTAGCATTTGCCCAATCTCCAAAACAACTCTCTCCAAGCGAAGTAGATTCTAAGCTTGAGTTTGTAAAAACACTTTCTGACCCCACTCAGAAACCATTGAGGCAAGATATTTCCGAATTGACTCCCGCGTCAACCACACTAAACATTCAATCGGGTGTCAATTCTCTGCAATCATTTGAAGGCGAGGTAGATAACCCAAATGAAAATAAAAGTGCTGAGTTAAGCAAAGTCGCATTGCAGGCTTATAGAAAAACCCAAGAGGAAAGATTTGTAAAATCCTCATCTAACAATCTTCAGACCTCTGCCAATCCTAAGACGGAAATAAAGGCCTTGGATATAAAAGAGCAGTCAAATTCGGTTATTGAATTGTCTGATATCGAAGATGTTTCAAATCAAGATGTTTTGGAACTGAAGGCGCAACTGCATCAACGGAATGTAGAGTGGCAGCAGCGAAATCTTGCTAACGCCAATGCCAGTTTAATGCCTACCAAAAAGGAAACTCAATCAAGGACAATCCCTAAGACTGAGTCTGCTACTAAGCTGAGTGCTCCTAAGCAAATGCAAAGAACTCATGAACAAGAAATTCAATCCCGTGAGCAAGGTATTAGTGATTTCCGGGAATCAAGGAGGCCTCAGACTGTTAAGGAGGTTTCAAAAAGTATTACTAATGCAGTAAAACCTACAAGTCCTACTAAGACTCAAAGTCAAAGCTTTCTGGCACCATTGGCTATGCCATTAAACAATGTTGTAGCTGATGTCGCTTCTATATTTAGTGACGATTATACACAGATTGCTGGGGTTAATCTAAATCCAAACTGGGGACAAGCTACGGTTCAAACTATTGAGAGTTTTGGAGGTAGTGATGCTATGAAGCTGACGTCATTCAACTATCAGGGAATTGATTTTGGATCGAATCCTCAGGATCTCACGAGTTTTGATTCACTTCATTTGGAACTTTATACTGATTCAGCAAGTATTGTTCAAGTCTTCTTAATAAGTCCAGGATCCGAAACTCCATATTCATTAACAATTAATCCAGGAGTATGGCAGAGCTATGATATTTCTTTGTCTGAGTTTGCGGATATTGTCGATTTATCAGCTGTTATTCAAATCAAATTTGATGATGGTGGGGCTGGGGATGCACCTACTATCTATCTTGATAATATTTATTTCGTCAACTATGAGCAAACAGTCGTAGAAACTTCCCCTTTTCCATTTGATTTTGAAATCTCGCCTTCAGTAACTGATATCGCGAATTTTAATAACGGTACGTTTACGACTAACGCCGCTAATCCAGATACCACTGGAATTAACTCATCATCGACTGTAGGAGAAATAGTAAAATCTGCAGGTAATCCTTTTTCAGGTGCCTTGGTGCAATTTATTAGTGAAATTGATTTTTCAACTAATAATGCCTTTCGATTGAAGGTGTTTAGTCCGGCTGTAGGTACAGAAGTGTTAGTACAAGTAGCTGAGAGTGCAAATAATTCAGTAGTGTTCTATAATGTACTAGATACTACGACCGTTGCTAATGAATGGCAGGAGTTACAATTTGATTTTTCACAGGTTAATCCATATGCAAATTTCAATCAACTAATTTTTGTGTTTGATCCTAAAATTGATGGTGATAGCTCCGCATTATCTACCTATTATATTGACGATGTGGAGATGTTTAACAATGGCATACCTAGAGAGCCTAGTGTTTCTTCTTTGCCGTTCGATTTTGAGATATCACCAAGTCAGACAGATATTTATGATTTTGCAGGTAATACATTAACAATAGTTAATAATTCTTTTATTGGAGGGATTAATACTTCAGAAGGAGTTGGTGAGGTTGTGAAAAATGCGGGTTTTCAGACATGGGCTGGTTCTGTAATAGAGTTGATGGATCCCCTCGACTTTAGTATAAATACTGTTTTTAAGCTTAAGGTTC
>JBLIFO010000249.1:0-3987 GCA_047633875.1 Marinoscillum sp.
ACGGCATTGGTCAACAAAGGAACAGGCCAAAATTATGGATTAGAGTTCACCCTTGAGCGTTTCTTCAATCGTGGTTTTTATTATGAGATTGTTGCACGGTAAATTATTAAATGAGCTATCTGTTAATTAACTTTATAATGTGATCAAAACAGCTAGTCCCATGAGTTTTTCTTCCTATGATGTAGCCCGTAGAACGGCCAAGAACATCTTTTTCACGCAAATCAATACTGTTCTCAATTGGTCAGTGCTAGATGAAGAGATTAAAAGATATTACCATCCAGGCAATAGCGCCACTGGACAAGCAGCTTACTCAGGCCTTCTGCTTTTTAAGATGTTGTTAACAGGATACTGGATGGGCGGGCTCTCAGATCGTGAAGTAGAGGATATGGCCAATGAAAACCTGTCTGTAATGCGTTTTTTGGGACTTCAACTAGAGGATATGGTTCCCGATCACAGCGTGCTTTCGCGTTTCAGAAGTGCCTTGGCAAAAGCGGAAGCATTTGACGTGTTGCTTAACAGTGTAAACCAACAGTTAGAAGGACATAGAGTATTAGTCAAAACAGGGATTAAAATTGACGCTTCAATTACCGACACTCCCCGCAAACCTAAAGTTAAGGCCACTTATGAGATAACAGAAGATCGTCATGAGGATGAAGTGTCTGAGGATCAAATACAAAAACAAGAATCTGATATCAAATTGATCAAGGTTCAACAGCCTGGAGTAGATATAGAAGGGAGATATACAAAGAAGGCAGGTAAACTTCGTTACGGGTATAAAAAGCATATCGCCACCGAAGAAGATGGATTGGTGCTTTCTGTTATCACCACTGCGGCTAATGAACACGACAGCCTTTCTATGGAAGGTCTACTTAAAAAAGCCTCTATTTTGCCTAAAAGCCGTGTATTGGCAGATAAAGCCTATAAAAGTGCGAATCACGATGAGTTGCTTAAAGACATGAAACTCAAGAATGGCATTCATTACAAAGCAGTGAGAGGCAAAAAACTAACAGATAGACAACTGGCTTTCAACAAAGCCATCAGCCGCAGTAGATATACCGTTGAACGAACCTTCGGTAGTCAGGTAAGGTGGTGTGGGGCAGGAACGGCCAAATATGTGGGTCAGATTAAAACTCATGGCCAGCATGTTATGGAGGCGATTGCCTACAATATCAAAAGATTACCGGGTTTGCTGATGAAAATGGAGGTACAAAAAATGATAACTGCAAAATAAATATGTTCGATAAGCTTCAAATGAAGCGTATTGATCAAAAGAATGTCAAAAATGATCGTAGAATAGGCGTATTAAAAGCTCTTAATGGGCTGTATTTTCATCACAAAAAATCTCATTAGGTTGAATGTTGGGTTGTGCAACAGTCTCGGTTCATCATTACCAGCTTTTCAAGTGCATTACAAAGTCTATAGAAATCAACAATCTCCGGGTGCTTGTAAGTTGGAAGGATGAGGAAGGTGACGAGTTCAAAATATCTGCTGCCAATAGTGCAGTACTCCAGAAAATCTTCGATCTATTCCCGAGACTTTCAAGGGTGTTTGGATTTCGAGAGTGAGAGGATTGGTTTACTTTTAACTTGAATTTAATTTCAATATTAGAATAGCAATCAAACTAGAATGGTACGTTTTTATACTGTTTATGATATAAATTAAAGCTCAGTATCTGAATATACTTATAAACCCCCGGCGGAACCACTTACTTTCCCTCAATAAAGTTTCCTAAACTTTAAATCCAGCCGGGGGTCGTCGCTCTTCAATTCCCAGTGGTACTAAATTTCCCCTTTCACACGATAGTCTGATCAAACATTTTCGTTTAAATTAGACTTAAGAATATCTACTAACACCCCAAAATATGGAAGATCTTATTGGCTTTTTTGAGCAAGTACCTACATGGTTTAGAGCCTTGATACTTATAGGTGGTATTGTACTTTTTTGGGTTTTTGAAGGTCTATTACCTCTTTTTAGATTTCAATATAAAAAAGCAAAACATGCTGGCCTGAACCTATTCTTCACACTAACCACAGCAATTATTGGTTTTGGATTGGCAGGAGTACTTCTCCTAGCATCAGATTTTGTCGCAAAAAATGAGTTCGGCTTACTTTACCTTATCCAAATGCCACTTTGGCTTCAGGTAATAGTCGGGATTCTTTTGCTTGACTTGATTGGTGCATATTTTATTCATTGGACAGAGCATAAAGTGAAGTGGATGTGGAAATTTCACCTTATTCACCACAGCGATACCAAAGTGGATGTTACAACGGGACTGAGGCATCACCCAGGTGAGACCATTTTTAGGATTGGATTTACAATACTCGCAGTGATAATAGTTGGTGCCCCAATTGGTATTATCATGCTTTATCAGTCACTATCAGTACTTTTTGCGCACATTACACATGCCAATATCAATTTGCCGAAAGGCTTTGACAAGGCATTGTCATACATCCTCGTTACACCCAATATGCACAAAGTGCATCATCACTTTACCCAGCCTTTTACTGATACCAACTATGGAAACATCTTCTCTATTTGGGATCGAATATTTGGAACATTTGCTAGTGTGGAAAATACTCAAGAATTAAAATATGGCATTGATACGCACATGCGCGCTGAAGAGAATGACGCTTTGGGTAACCTATTAAAAATTCCTTTTCAGAAATACAGAACACCTAGCGGAAAGTTTGCTGAGAATGAATGATCATCGGTGGTGGAGACTAAAAACAAAATGGATTTTTTGATACCCTCCTATCACCTTTTCACGAATGTGTTCGTTAGTTCAATTTGCTAAGACATTTTCCAGACGAAAAAACAAACTATGAAGTCCATCTCACGGCTTGTCCCCATATTTCTACTCGTTTCCTTAACATTTGGTGCATTCAGCCAAGACAAAGATGTCCAGGTTTTTCATGAAGTATTGAAGGATCAATCAATCAAGATCTTAGCCAAAAACAATACATCTCTGCCTCAAAGCGTCAATGTAGAAGGGAAAATCAAAGGAATGATATCTTCAGTGCCCATGCCCGTACTTTCATTGCTACCACCCATGGAGACCAAAGAAATCACCATTCTGATACCCGAAGCGGGCAAATCTTACTCTTATAATTATAAGTTCACTTATATCATGGGAGACGTCAGCGCCACGCATAATGATGATTTTGTATATCGACTCCCATATAAGAAAGGCGAAAAACATCTAGTAGGCCAGACTTACTATGAATCTCCAACTCATATGGATAAAAATGCTGTGGACTTCAATATGGATGAAGGCAACGAAATATGTGCGATTCGTGATGGTGTAGTCCTTCAAATAATTGACAAATTCAACAAGGGCTGTCCTGATTTCTCTTGCGCGGAATTCAATAATTTTGTTCAGGTTCTCCATGATGACGGCTCTATTGGAGACTACTCACACATTATGAAAAATGGCTCTTTAGTAAAGCCAGGGCAACAATTAAAGGCTGGGCAAGTGATTGCTAAAAGTGGCTCCACCGGCTGGGCAAGTGGACCACATCTGCACTTAGAAATCTACGTAATGCGATTTTCTGGTCAAGAATCCATCAAGGCAGTTTACCAACTAGACAAAAACACCGCAGGTATTCCACAGTCTAATAAAATCTACGAACAGGAGCTTGAGAATCTTCCTTAGACCCCAGATTATTCATTAGAAAATGAATAATTGACGACAACCACTGATAACAGTATTTGTGTCAGGGTTAGAACTCGCAGTTACCCGGCGTACGCGGGAATGGAATGACGTCACGAATATTGCCCATTCCAGTTACGAAAAGTATCATTCGTTCAAAACCCAACCCAAAGCCACTATGTGGTACTGAACCAAATCTGCGTGTATCTAAGTACCAGCTCATTTCCTTAGTGGGGATGCCCATTTCGGTCATTCTGGTTTTGAGTTTATCATAGTTTTCCTCACGCTGCGAACCACCAATAATCTCTCCTATACCCGGAAAAAGTATATCCATAGCT
>JBLIFO010000250.1:0-3970 GCA_047633875.1 Marinoscillum sp.
GAAAAATCGAACCTTGTGGGAAATAACCTGTACCCCAAAACTGGTTTTGAGTTGAATCAAAGTTCGAATTTTTATGAGTGGAATATTGGTTAACCAAGGAGTGGCTTATAGTATTTGATTTTGTCTAGCTGATAAATGCCCATTATCAACGGTAATTGTATTGTTTTACCTTTTTGGTTCTACCACGAATTTAATGAATGAATTACCTTTGGCTAAAAATGTTTACTGAGAATTTTTTCAATTTACTTCTCAATTTTGAAAACGACTGGGTAGTCAAAAGAGTAGAAACAGATTTTATTAAAGGTGAAATCCAACTTCATATTGAGTGCTTAGCCAAGCAGATTGAAGATGATGAAACAGGCTATATTTGTAGTGTATATGATTATGCACCAGAGCGGATATGGCGGCACCTTGATACTATGCAGTATAAGACCTTCATAGTTTGTCGACTTCCTAGGATAACAACCAAAGCTGGTAAAGTAAAGACTATTAATCCTGGCTGGGCATCAGGATATGATCGTCACACTTATTTGTTTGAACATGCCGTAATAGATTTGCTGAAAGCCTGCAAGAATCAGACAAAAACCGCTGAACTTATGCGATGCGGTTTTAATGTTGTTAATAGAATCCTTCACCTATGCACCGAAAGGGGCATGGAAAGAAGAACCCATGAAGCACTGAATTTTTCGCACCTGAGTTTAGATGAAAAGTCTTTTCGAAAGGGTCATCAATATATTAGTGTATTGAGCCATCCTGCATCGGGCTGTGTGCTGGATGTTGAAGAGGATAGGACTAAGGAGTCCTGTGAGCGGCTTCTTAATAAGTCCTTAACAAAAGATCAGCAAGAAAACGTAGCTACAATCAGTATGGATATGTGGAAAGCTTACATAAATGGGGCAAAGGAAAAACTTCCACAAGCCCAGATCGTACATGACAGATTTCATCTTGTTAAATATCTAAATGATGCCATAGATAAAGTACGAAGAAGAGAAGTGAAACAGCACGAAGAGTTAAAATCGAGTAGGTATGTATTTCTTAAGAATCAAGAAAACTTGACAGAAAAACAGCGCATTAAATTTGAAACGATCAGAGACACTAATTATGAAGTAAGCAAAGCATGGCAGGTAAAAGAAAACTTCAAGGATATGTTCTCTTCAAATATCAAAGCTGGTTTTAGCTTATACCATCAATGGGCATCCTATTCACAAAGACTAAAAATAGCAGAGGTGACCAAGGTGGTAGAAATGTTTAACAACCATATAAAAGGAGTGGTCAACGCACTAGTAACTAACTATAGTAATGCAATGGCTGAAAGACTAAATGGTAAGATTCAAGAACTCAAATCCATCGCTAAAGGGTATAGAACTTTTGCAAATTTCAGAAGCGCAATCCTCTTCTTTCATGGTGGACTTAGCCTTTACCCACTAAATTCGTGGTAGAACCAAAAAGTTTACAGGTTTAACTTTTATTTATTGATGATCCTGTGACGATTTTACAATCCCAATTCTAATCCCCTAATTCCCTTTCCAAGGGGAAACTACTTTTTGCTAGCAGCGATCATTAAGTTATAGCAAAGTTTTCAATCACTGAAGGGAAAATTTTGGTAATAAAGACAACTTAATTGCATTTTTTACAAATTTCAAATTTCTTCTTTTTTAAGGGAGCTTGGGGGATTAAATTAATAAAATCTGCAAAAGAACACTCTAATCAGCCATAAAGGCTTGCGCATCGTTTTTAAAACCTATTGAGCCTTTTGAATAAATCATCTTTGAGGTTTGGGCTAATAGGAATGGCCGTACCACTAACAAATACATGGTTGTCCTCAAATTCGTCTATTTGGGTAATATTGACCAAGTAGGACCGATGTACACGCACGAATAGATCTGTCGAAAGTTTACTTTCCACACTTTTGAGAGGTACCGATAGCACATACTGATCCGTTTTGGTGAAAACTCGGCAATAGCTGCGGTCTGCCGACAGATACAGAATATCCTTGGTGAAGATTTTTATCATCTTCTCATTAAACTTCACAAAAATCCTGTCAGGGAGCGTATTGTTGATAATGAGTTCACTTGCGGATGTTTCCTCATCAGAAATGTCGAGCTTCTTTTCATTCAGCCGTTCTATCGTTAATTCTATGGCTCTTTGCAGGTCTAGGTTTTTAATGGGTTTGCTTATAAAGGCATAAGGCTTGGTGGCCTTGGCTCTGTTAAATGTTGCTTCGTCGGTATTTGCTGTTACATAGATCACTGGCACATCCGTCTTGGCCAGTATTTTTTTGGTGGTTTCTACACCATCAAGGGGCCCTTTCAGGTTGATATCGAGCAGTACAATGTCAGGCTGGTAGTTTTCTACATGTACTATGGCCTCTTCTCCTCTTGGAATTACCCCAGTCACCTCATAGCCTAGGCTAACCAATTTCATCGATATTTTTGCCCCAATGATCATGTCGTCCTCTACTATGAGTATCTTGATATTGCTCATTTCTTGGAAAATTGGATTGAAATCATGGTGCCGTTTTCTACATTTTGTGTGAGTACTCCATTCAATTGCAGAGTCAGCAAATTCACGAGTTGGGTGCCAAATCCCGTGCCCTGTGGTAGGGCATTTATTATTTTTCCTACACCATTATCGCTGATAGAAAGCTGTAAAATATTGGCTCCCACATCATGTAAGCTCAACTTTATTTTACCCATTGTCCCTTGCGGGAAAGCGTATTTCAGTGCATTGGTTAGCAGTTCATTGACTATCAAACCTACTGGCATTGCGGTATCTACATCTAACTCTAGATCTTCCATCGGAAACTCCACCTCAATCCGCTCAGTTTCATTGTAAGAGTCCAAGATGTTTTCACTCAAATTAATAAAGTAAGTTCTCATTTCAATAAATGCCAAATGTTCACTTTGATAGAGCTTTTGATGCAGAATCCCCATAGACTGTACCCGATTTTGGCTGGCCTGCATAGCGGTTTGCACATTGGGGTCGTCTATTTGTGCCGATTGTAAAGCAAGCAGGCTTGATATCACCTCTAGGTTGTTTTTTACTCGGTGATGTATTTCTTTCAGCAACAGTTCGTTTTCAGCATTGCGTTTATCCAGCTGCGTGTTGGTAGTAGCTAGGTTGTTATTTAAGAGCTGAAGTTGGTTGTTCTTGTTAATATTGTTGCGATAGGTGAAAAATAAACCAAGTAAAAGCAGGATCAATAGTGCCACAATAGCATAAGTGAGCCACTGTATTTTTTGCTGTTGTTCTATCACTTCCGACTGTGATGCTATCATTTGGTCTTTTTGCTCAGTTTCGTATTTAATGCGGAGCTCGTTTCTCAATGCTTCAGTTTCTTGTTGCAGCGTATTGATTTCAATATCCTTACCGATAGCCAAATAGTCGTAGGCCATACCCATTTGGTTGGTAGCCTTCAATGATTCTGCAAGCCAAATGCTGTGATTTTTCAATTCCTCCTTATCCATCACTTTTTTATCTTTAACATGATCGATATATCCTTTCAAATACGGAATTGCAGCTGCATACTTGCCTTGCAAGTAGTAAATAGAACCAATATCACCCTTCCAGCCGTCCGCTTTTTCATCGCCATATTTTGCCTTCACACCACTCCATGAATATTCGAAATCTGCAAGTGCCTCCTCGTATCGGTTGAGGTTTCTATACACTTTGCCGCGCCAAGCCCTCACATTTATGGTTTCTGACAATTGTGAGCTTTCTGGCAAATTGGGCACTAAATCCAATGCCTTGTTGATTGCTGTTAAGGCTTCCTCATTTTTGCCAATTTGTACATATAGGGCATTCAGACTAATTAACGCCCTAATTAGTGGGTGTGTGTTGCCTTCTTTTTCGTAGGCAGCCACTACTTCCAAGAGATATTTTAAACCAGAGTCATAATCTTTGGTATTGAGATACAACCGACCCAAATCAGCGTGAATAGAGGTTATCGCTTTCTGGTAATTAATGGATT
>JBLIFO010000251.1:0-3940 GCA_047633875.1 Marinoscillum sp.
AAGACCTACACCAGCAATGATTGCGGGTATAGCTGATGACTTGGGTGAAAAAGATAAAACAGAGTATTTTATCTGTGGGCCTGCTCCAATGATGGAGGTGATTTCTACAGGATTGGCACAAGCAGGAATTACCCAAGAGCAGATCAGAATGGAGAGTTTCGAAGCAGGAAAGACCTCACCATCAGAGATAATTGACAGTAAACCAGCGTCAAACTCCGCCTCAAGCGAAGTGACTATACTTCTGGAAGGTGAGGAGCATGTGGTAGATGTAGCGAAGAAAAAATCCATTCTAGATGCAGCGTTGGATGAAAATATAGACATGCCGTACAGTTGTCAAAGTGGATTATGCACCGCTTGTAGAGCAAAATGCATAGAAGGAGAGATAGACCAAGAAGATGCAGAGGGACTTTCTGCTGATGAAGTAGCAAATGGATATGTACTTCTCTGCGTAGGAAAGCCAATATCTGATAAGATTAGAGTGGAAGTAGGGTAAGGCCCAATTACTTTAGATGGAAAAGGAATACAATAAGTGGGAGAAATTTTATCACAGGTTCAATACCATTTTCCATGGTATAGTGGCGATATCACTGATTCCTTTTGCCTATATATTCTTAGAAACTCAAAAGGAGTTTGCCGATGCTTCGTTGATAAGTGAGGAGGTAGAAATACCCCTCAAAATGGTATTAACGCTACTGGTGGTTGGGGCTGGATTTTATTCTAAAGTCTATTTTAAGAAGATAATAGGAAGCGTCGTGGTGATTCCAGATCTCACGTTAAAGTTGAGTCACTATTTGCGTTTGAAGCTAATTCAATATGGTATTTTGGAATGTGGTACACTGCTCGCTTTGGTGGGACTTTATGTTTCCAAAGATCAGTGGTACACCGCACTTTATTTGGTGCTGATATTCGCGTTTTCACTGTTTAGACCCACTTATGACTTGGTAATCCGTGAGTTGAAAATATCTAGTGAAGAAGAAGCATGCCTCAAAAAGGGCGATTTTTAAAAACAAAAGGGATGTTACCTGGTGGCAACACCCCTTACTTTACTGAGTGTGGACTAGACAATCTCAGAACTCACTTTAATATTCCATCAATCTGGTTTCTTTAGAAGGCAGACGATTTGATAAGTCGCTAGTTACATTTTTTGTGATAAAAATATTTCTTAAAGTATGATTCCAAAAGTGACAGCATTGAGTCCGTTTGATCCTGCAGGACCTCTATCTGTTGCGAATACGTTGTTCAGATCATAAGAAGCAAACAGATCCAATCCTTTGAAACCTACCTGTGCTCTCAGTCCATATCGGAAGTTGGTCAAGAAGTAGTTGCCAGAGTTTTTATCTTTCTCTTTGTCGCCATCTTCTACATATTTCAGGACTGTTCTTCCCCCAACTCTATAGCCAGCATAGGGACCGACACCAAAACGCAAGCCTTGTTTTTTGTAGGTTCTGAAGCTTACACTTCCACGTTCAAGATTCTTCACTTTTCTTTTGCCCTGAGCAAAGTCAAGCATCGGGATCATCGAAATGTTAATATATGGTACCGAAAGTTTACTCATGGAGCTATTGTAGGTGGCTGGAGTTGGATTGAATTCTATTCTATCGGCACCTTTTTCAATGAGGGTATTTGATTCTTGCATTTTCCAATTGTACCAGCTTACGCCCATTCCCCATTCCATAAATAATGGACCAGTAATCCAGGTTTTATTGACACTATTCAAGCCGATATACCAGCTTCCCCAAGGTTTTACTGCATAAGCATTATTGGTTTCGTCCGGGAATGTGGATCCTTGCATCCAGTTGTTGAGACCTATATCTACGTTGAAGAAGTTTTGGGTTCTGTCAATTGACTCTTCTTCATATTGAAATCTGCGAATAGGTAGATCTTCATCATCAAATTCGTCTTCCAGTTCGTCCCAGTCATCTGCATCTACTAGCAATTCCATGTTGCCCACTTTGATTTTTGTTTTGGCACTGTTGTCACCAAAAATGAGTGTGGTGTCTTTGAGGTATTTTTCACCATTGGCGTCTTGCAGCTCTATTTTTTCAACTTTACTAGACCTAAGGGCAGTATTTAGATCCTTGATCATTTCATTGATATCGTATCGTTGAAGGTCTCTCAATGCCTCGCGATCTTCCGTATAGACTACTACTTTGCTTTTATTATTGAGTTCGATTACTACCGTGTCACCATCGGTGTGGGCCATCAGCTGACCTATGGCCACTATGATCCCGAGTACAAGTGTGATTGCTTTTTTCATGTCCTTATTATTAAAATTTTCTAACCTTAGTTTCTGCTGAATAAATTGTCTTTTGCATCCCGAATATCGGCGAGAAGGTGTGTGCCTTGTACCTCTTGGGAAATTTGTGAGATGAATCCGCTTATCTTATTCCTTTCGTTCGTCGGTTCATTGCTTGCTATATAAGTGATCTTAATAGTTCCTGAAGCTTTGCTCGGCTTACCTTCTGGTGTGTGAAGATTCAGAGGGAGTTCCTCATTCATATTCACTTCATTGATAGCTATTATTTGATAGTTAGCATAGCTCCACAATGGCGCTGTTTCAACTACTTCTTTTGCCACAGCCATGTTTTGAATTGGTTTTTGAGCTGGTTGCGACTTGCGTTGTTTTTCTATAACAGCTACTTTTTCTGGTACTGCAATCCCAATCATCTGCTCACTTTGCACAGGATGATCAGCGATTGCCATCATTCCATTTTCTGTAGTGGATGCATCTTTCCAAACAAACCAGCCTGCAGCTATTAGTAAAGTGATCACAGCCGCAGCGGCTTTAAAAAAAATGCCATATGAGCGCATGCTATTGATCTCTCCCGCCACTGCATCCCAGCTGGATGCTTTCGGCGCTACCTCATATTGATCGAGGGTTTCACGGAAAAGTCTATCTAAATCATTTGCCATTTTTGTCTTGCTTTAATTCTTTCTCTTGTATTGATAAAAGTCTTACTTGCAGATACTTTCGTGCTCTGCTCAGTTGAGACTTTGAGGTGTTTTCATTGATCTGCAGCATATCTGCTATTTCTTTATGTCCATAACCTTCTATTGCGTAGAGGTTAAAAACTGTTCGATACCCTATCGGCAATTCATTGATCAAAGCCATCAAATCAGCGGCTTCCAAATTGCTTTCTAAGCCTTGATAATCTGGCTCGTATTCGGCTTTTTCTACTTCCACCTCCAGCGACATGTTTTTGTGCTTTCGGATGTACATCAAGCTTTCATTGACCATGACGCGTCGGATCCATCCTTCCAGACTTCCCTCGCCGCTGTACTGATCCAACTTGTCAAACACCTTTACCATGCCTCCGATCATCACATGCTCTGCCTCTTCTCTATCATGAATATATCTCATGCACACTCCCAACATTTTACCAGCAAACCGATCATATAGCGCCTTTTGTGCACTCGGCTTTCGCTTGATGCAGTCTTTGAGCATTTGCTCTTCGGCGTTCGATTTATTGATTCGCAACATGTTTAAGTTGGTGTGCATAGGGAAGATGCAAGAGTGGTTGCAAAGGTTGCGTGGGTATTAAATACTTTCTTTCGAATATACCCATACGTGAATATATGGCTGATAGGCTATGATATCGCGTTATTTTGATGGGATCATTTTTGAAAATTAATTGGATAAAGAAGAGGTGGACTAAAATCTGCTCGAAGAAATACCGCTGAATTACTGAATAGTTGCGTAAATAGATCTTTTACTATCATGACTATTGAAAACCTCAGGACCGAGGGTGTTTTTTTGTATTCGATAATCTTGAAAGTCTTGATAAATAACGTTTTATTGTATATTTTAGAATAAATAAATTTTATAGATATGCTTGGGATTGTAATTTTTTGGATTGGATGTACCATCGCTTCTGGGGTAATTGGAGGAAATAGACAAATGGGCAGTACCTCTGGTTTTTTATGGGGATTGTTTCTTGGT
>JBLIFO010000252.1:0-3872 GCA_047633875.1 Marinoscillum sp.
AAGTTCTAGAGCGACTCTCTCAGCCAGCTGACCACCCAGTGAGTATTTACCACCCAGAAGGTGAATATTTGAAGGGGTTGATCTTGCAGGTGTTGTGATGTTTGAATTATAGCGTTTATATTTCCTCAGAGTCACTCGCAGAGGACTCTGAGATCTTCTAGTTCAGAGTCCCTTTCAGGTGACTCCTATGTTGCTAATCATTAGATTAAATTGATGAAAAGTGGTGAGAAATGAGAGCCGACGAGTGACTAAATAGTCTCAAAACATATTGACTCAGAGAAATGGCCTCATTTCTTTCTATCTCTTAGAGTTTAAACAGAATGTAAAGCGAGATTGACTCAGCTTTTCCAAGGTCTGTGACTCACAGACCTACTTTGAGCATTATCCAAAGTACTCCTGATAATGGCTGAGACACTCAAATTGATCAATTCCTGTCTCGTAAAAAGATGCAGATGACCATTGATAGGTTTCAGGGCTCTTTGAGAGATTCCATCTATCGTTGAGGGGATTATTGTGGATGTATTCTAACTTTTGTTCAAACTTCCATTTTGCATCTATGTGTATTGCAAGGGGATCTCTTTGCCAAATTCGATAAGATCTGTCTTTTTCACTTACTTTAAAGTGAGCCAACACTTGCGGATGGTATTGCTTTAGGTCTTTTCTTAGTTCATGTGCAGTGGCTTTATTGAAGCTCGCATATGGCATTTCTTTTCCGTTCATCATATTCAGCTTCCAAAGGATGTGAAGATGATTGGGCATGATGACAAAGCCATAGATGGTCATGAATTTCTTATCTGTAAGGTCTTTCAAAATAGAAATAATCAACTCTTTGTATTTGATAGGCTTCAGTAAATGTTTCCATTCCTTAATAGTAGTGGTCCACAAATAGACCTCATTCAACACCATTTTGGAGTTTCGAGGAGTTTCAAATAGATCGCTCATGAAATGAAAGTTATCTCATTTTTATAAAGGTTAAAGAAGCTGGTAAGTTAAATGGATACGAGAGGTGGGGTAGATGATTTTTGATGAAGGTCTGTGAGTCACAGACCTTGGGGGAAGTGTTAGCGTAGATTGTTCCATTCTTGAGGAAGTCGGTCATATGTGCCTCTCCACCGACCTTTATCAAGGCTGTTATTGTTTTGGTAATTTTCACGATTTCAATAAATGCATTCTAATAATCAGAACAACGAACATATGCTAGCAATTCTTGTAATCTAGTAAATACTGTTTTAAACCTTCGGTTCCTGCTGACTCAAGCAATGAAAGCTCCCCAGTCCCCAGACGATATCTCTAGAGTCGATCCCAATCACTTCACGGTCGGTGAAGACAGTCTTCATAGTCTCTAAAGCCATCGGATCATTTACCTCGTCTCGGTAGGTTGGTACCACTACGCAGCTATTGGCGATGTAGAAGTTGGCGTAGGAGGCTGGTAAACGCTGCCCTTCATACACCACAGGATTTGGCATAGGCAGTGTTACCACCTTTAGCGGAGTGCCATCAGGTAGCTTGAAAGACTTTAGCAGCTCCAAGTTTTCTTCTAGTGGCTGATGGTTTTCATCTTCGGTATTTGGCTCGACCACCGTCACTACGGTATCTCGACTTACGAATCGTGTAATATCATCCACATGTCCATCAGTATCATCACCTATGATCCCATCACCAATCCACCAAACGGTATGCACACCATAGTAGTCTTTCAAATACTGCTCTATCTGAGCTTGTGTGAGATGTGGATTTCTGTTCTTATTTAGCAGGCAGGCAGTAGTGGTTAGTAACACACCTTCACCGTTGAATTCTACAGAGCCACCTTCCATCACGATACCTGGATTGAAGACTTTCAAACCTAGTTTATCCGCAACCAGACCAGGGATTTTATTATCCAGATTGTAAGGAGGGTACTTTTCGCCCCAAGCGTTATAGCCCCAGTTGATTACTGCTTTCTCTTTTTCTTTGATGATAAATGCAGGTCCATGATCACGGCACCAAGCGTCATTGGTTGGGTGATGGTAGAATGAAATCTGTGAAAGATCAGCATTCACTTCCTCCAAACAAGTTTTTGCCATAGCTTCCATTTTAGCATCAGCTACATTGATGCAGACACGCTCGCCTTTGGCTACCGCTTTGATGAATTCACAATAAGGCTTGTAGATCGTCTTAATCTTACCCGGCCAAGAGTCTTTGTTGTGTGGCCAGCTGAGCCAAGTAGCATCGTGGCTTTCCCATTCGGCTGGAAAACGAAAGCCCAGTTCTTTAGGTGTCGGTTGGCTCATTCGTCGATGAATCTTTTTTCGATAGGAGAATAGGCGTCTATTCTTCTGTCTCTGAGGAAAGGCCAGTGGATGCGGTAGTTGTCAGACTTGTCCATATTGATGGATACTACTTTGATTACTTCCTCAAGGTGAGGTGCTTTATACTCCAACCAACCAAACGCATTGGTGACATACGAACCGCCCCAAAACTGCATGTTGCCTTCTATGCCTGTACGGTTTACGCCGATTACGGGAATTCCGTTTGCCACAGCGTGTGATTGCTGGATGGTTTGCCAAGCATTGTGCTGTTCTAGGTTGGTGCGCTCGTCTTGTGACTGATCCCAACCGATGGCAGTAGGGTAGAAGAGCATTTCTGCACCCATTAGTGCCGTAATACGAGCAGCCTCAGGATACCACTGATCCCAGCATACCAGCACACCGATTTTCGCAAACTTGGTTTGGAATGTTTTGAAACCTAAGTCGCCAGGAGTGAAGTAAAACTTCTCAAAATAGCCTGGATCATCAGGAATATGCATTTTGCGATACTTACCAAGATAGGTACCGTCTGCGTCTATTACCGCAGCAGTATTGTGGTAAAGGCCTTGTGCTCTTTTCTCGAAAAGAGAAGCTATGATCACCACTCCTAGTTTTTTAGCTAAAGTTGAAAAGACCTCAGTGGATGGGCCAGGGATGGCTTCCGCCAATTTGAAATTCTCGTAATCCTCCACATCACAGAAGTATTTAGATCCGAAGAGCTCTTGCAGACAAACGATGTTCGCGCCATCTGCAGAGGCTTGTTCTACTCCTTTGATTGCTTTTTGAAGGTTGTCTTGGAGATCATCACTACAGGTAGTCTGCACGATCCCAACATTTACGATTCTTTCTTTGGCCATATTTTAATCCTTAAGCCACGAAGATCGCCAATTGTGTAGAATAATTGTAAATACACACCCCTAAATCCCCTCTCAAGAGGGGACCTCACTTTTTCTCCCCTCTTGAGAGGGGCAGGGGTTCTTCAACCTGACTCTTCCTTTTTCAACCCATCCTCGTAATCCAAGATATAACCTTCTATGCTGCGAATTACATTGTTGATGTCGTACAATACTTCTTCATCTGCAAAGCGCAGTACAGTTAGTCCTATCTCTTCAAGACTCTTTTGTTTGATTTCATCTTTTGCAATGACTTCTTCAAAATTGTGAGAGTATCCATCTAATTCGATAACTAGCTCTAGTTCATAGCAGTAGAAATCAGCAATGTATTCGAGTAGCGGCTTTTGTCTGTGGAAGTCATATCCATATAACTGCTTGCCTTTCAGGAAATGCCAAAGTTTGATCTCGCTCTTTGTGCTATTGTTCCTAAGCTGCCTTGCTAGTTCTTTTAATTTGGGATTATACGGAATGATTTTTCTTCTCATTGTCAGAATGAAAAGATAGTGAAAGCTTTGTTCAATTACACACCCCTAGCCGGGCGCCCCTAAATCCCCTCTCAAGACAGGATGTATCGTCCTAAAATAAGTTTGCATGTTTAACATATAGTCCTATTGGTAATTTACAATTTTCAATAGTCCTGTTATTGATTTACAATGTAGTATGATTTCCATAGTTTCTCCGTTTTAAGTGCCTC
>JBLIFO010000253.1:0-3830 GCA_047633875.1 Marinoscillum sp.
GAGATATGGACTCTTTCTGAACCTTTTGGCGCAGCTGATTGGTGGCCATGTAGGATGTCGCTAAGTGATAAGCTTGATAGCGTAAGGATAGAAATCACGGTTCCTGATGGAAATAGAGCGGCTTCTCAAGGAAGCTTGGAAGAAGTGAGATTAAACTCAGATATGACAAATACATATGTGTGGGTTCACCGCTACCCTATTCCTGCATATTTGGTTTCAATTGCAGTGACCAACTATAAGGAATTCAGCTGTTTTGCTGAATTGGAAAATCGCACGGTAGAGATACTGAACTTCGTTTATCCTGAGCGATTGGAAGATGAAATGGAGAGAGGTGCAGATATCATTCCTATGATGCAGTTATTTTCGCAGCTCTTTGGCGAATACCCATACGCTCAAGAAAAATATGGACATGCTCAAGCCACTATTCCTGGAGGCATGGAGCATAGCACTATGAGCACCATGTCTGGTTTATCTTATAATCTCTCTGCGGATGAATTGGCTCATCAGTGGTTTGGCAATAAAGTGACTTGTGGGAGCTGGTCTGATATATGGCTAAACGAAGGATTCGCCACATATGCCAATGGGTTGGTAATAGAACACTTAAAGCCAGATGAGTACGACGCATGGAAAGCTATTCGAATATCAAGCGTTACTGGACAACCTGGTGGTTCTGTTTTTGTCGCTGATACGTTGAACCGAAGCAGGATATTTGATGGACGCTTGAGCTATAATAAAGGAGCATGCGTCCTTCACATGTTGAGGTGGATTATTGGAGACGATGATTTCTTTGAAGGAATCAGTAACTACCTAAACGACCCAGAACATTCATTTTCGTACGCTCATACGAATGAGTTTATCCAAATTATGGAAGAGGTTTCTGGAAAAAACCTATCGGAGTTTTTTAATGATTGGTTCTATGGTGAAGGGTTTCCTGCATATAGCGTTTCTTATGCTCAAAAAAGAGAAGGGGTCGTCATCCGAATTAATCAGCAACAGAGTCATTCTTCCGTTGATTTCTATGAAATGCCAATTCCCATCAGGTTGGTTGGCCAAGATTCTGATACGACCATAGTATTGGAAAATGTGATCCAAGACCAAACCTATTATGTTGCATCAGGCTTTTTGGTGAATGCCCTTGAATTTGATCCTGATCAATGGATTTTGTCTCAGAATGAGGTATCAATTGATCCGAGTCTAAGTGGTGAGACTACCCCTTCGATTTTAGTCTATCCCAATCCTTCCTCTAACGAGGTGAGGTTCTTTTCTTCCACACCCACAACTGACATTGATTTTGTGGAAGTATATGATGTTAAAGGAAAGTTATGCAAAAGAGTTGAGCCACCTGGAGGAATCCTAAATGGCCTAAAAATGGACATCAGTCATTTAAAAGCAGGCGTTTATTTGGTTAGTTTCAGCGGCATTTCAGAATACTCTGTGAAACTCTTGAAAATAGAGTAGAGCGTTCATTTCTGTATTGAACCGAATGCGCAAATATTAATTGTATCTATTAGATAGGAGTAGTATTCAACTTTTTATTGAGTTACTGGTTTGATTGATACCACAGTGGATTTAAACTAACTTTGCAGTGAAAACCTCGTCAGAAAATAGAGTTGAAATGAAAAGCATAATTGATAAAAAGTTAAAAACCATTGGATTATTTCTGATGCTTTTGCACATCATAGTTGATGTTAATGGTCAAGCCAACTATGGTTTTTTGAATGAGACTTGCTACGTTGTAGACATTGATGGTGACACTATCAGTACGGGCAATCTTCTCATGGAGGATCTGCTGACAGATGATCAACTGGATATTTTTACGTTCAGTTATGATTCTGATACGGTAATTACCAACCGCAGCGGGCAGGATGTTCCTGTCTCAAGAAAGTTTGACATTTACCTACCAGATGATTCAGTTTCCTTTTCCTATGCCGGAGGGGATATCAGCAGTTTACCCGTCGTGGTAATTCTGCATTCTGGACAAGGAGATAAAGACAGCGCAGCCCCCAATGGTCTGGCTTGGGCGCGCAGAGGTTACATTGCTGTTGTTCCTTCTTATCGTTCTGATAGACTCGGGGCTGACTATTGCTACATATATACCAAGTCGTTGTATTTGGCCGCTCAAGATATTTCGGCAATTGTGCGTTCATTCAGTTTCCTTTATGACGATAGTTTATTGCCAGAACCTGCCGTAGAAAACAATCCTCTTGCAGGAAGACCAGTGGATGGAGAGTCTATATTCTATAGTGGCTTCAGTTATGGGGGATCTGCAGGTTTTCATTCTGCCAGTAGAATGGTTCAGGAACAATGGGAGCCTTATTTAGGCGCAGGTGAAGAATACCTAGTGGATGGAGTAGACGGAACAGTGGAGCTGGGCGATGGGGGCCTTTTGCATTCAACAGGTAGATTTTTCATCGATAATTACGACTTTCCCTATGAGCGAATTAAAGGAGTAATGTCTCGAACGGCAGCGATTTTCAAACCTGAACAATTGAATTTTGATCTTAATCCTGTAAAGGTTCCCGTGCAAATAGTATGTGGGACATGCGATCAAATTATTCCTTACCGAGAAAGAACCTTTGCAAACGATGAAGGCCTCTGCGATGCGCGCATAACATTTCCCGATGGCTCAAGTGATACGACCATTACTTTTTATGGCCCTCAATACATTTCAGACGAAATGGATGCAGCTGATATTTACCATGAGCTCATCACCTTTTGCAATGGAGGTCATACCACGAATCCTTGCGTAATGGATTACATCAATGCGGCGGAGATTAGATTTGTGACAACGATTTTATTAGAAGATTTTGACCATTCTGAAGTCTATGATGAAGTATACCGTTATCAGTTCGAAAACTATTCAAACCAATGCTGCGATTTGGGTGAGGGTGGTTACTCTTATTTAGAAAAATGCAGCTGTGAGTCGGGCAACCCTTTCGATGTAACGGATCTCCCTTACATCGATTTGTCGGGATGCCAATTTATGAATGAATGTGGCTTGGATTCAATTTGCGATCTCATCCCACTTTCCGATGATTTCTTTGACCCAGCCAATATTACTTCAAACATCTCTCTTGTAAAATTTGAATCAAATTTGTGTTTGCAATTCTCCTCAAATGCCGAGCAAGTGCTAAATTTCACGTACTACTCAGAGGAAGGAAAACAACTTCTTTCCATTGACGAAAGAGTAATTCAGGGAATCAACACCCTTCCCGTCCCCTCTATTTTACCGCGTAACCGAACAATCATATTGAGATTGGAGGGCTATGAAAGCATCAGATTCTTTTTGAGAGCCATTTAGATTCTTTGCTGGTCTTAAGACATTTTTGGATTTGGTTCGCTTGCTTCTGATCAGTAAGAGCTTCGCATCTTCATCGAGCTATTTGGTCGATTTTCCTTTCTTTTTGCTCAAAGAGCGGTCTCTTACTTTAAAGGGGTCAATTTTTGCCACTACGTTTATTATACCCGCTTGCAGTCCTTCAAACCACTGAGCTATAAAGACTTTTTTTACATCTCTTTCGACTGAAAATGTCCCTGTTCGATATTCATCATGTGAGGGATTATCTTTCCAGAATACTAGACTCCCTAAAATATTTGCTAAAGCATTTAGCATTTTTTTTTCTTTTTCTGTATCCTTATTGACTGCCGCAATAGCGAGGTTGCTGTATTCGAAAAGTACTTCGCCTCGGCAGCTATAATTGTTTCCCGTGATATTGAGGGTTAGCCTATTTAATTGACCTTCTTTTATTTCAATACCGATTGCTTTCTGAAGAAAATCACTCATGAAATCCAGTTTACTGTTTTCCATCTCAAGTGAATATTCGAAAGGT
>JBLIFO010000254.1:0-3810 GCA_047633875.1 Marinoscillum sp.
AATCTCCATAGCGAAGGACAATCTAAATCAAGTCACCTATGACGTTAGCTGGAGGGAGCGGAAAGATGTTGTCTCTGGTTTTCAGCAACAGCTAAGGATTGATCAATTGTTTGGACCCATCTCTGTTACGTCAAGAAACTTCCTGATGATTAATGATGCATTGGGTATGAGTACAGACTGGTGGCGCAGCAGTCAGAAAGTTCAGTGGATGAACTCAATCCTAAAACCCGGGTATGAATTCAGTCTTGATCAGCAAGTGACAAGTCTAGCTAGTAGTGATAGTATTTCTAGTACTTTAATGCACTTCAAATCACACAATGTGTTCGTCGAGCAAGGAGATTCTCTTCGCACCAAAATTAGGCTCGATTATATTCAGCGTGTTGACGATCGTCCTTTAGAAGGTGTTTTAGAGTCATTCACAGAGGCGAGAGAATACCGAATGTCCTTGATGGAAAGCAGCCTCCCAGGACAGAAGATTACCGCTCATTTGACATATCGAACCTTAGATTATCTCCAATCTAATTTGGACAGTGAGCGTAATCTGCTCGGGGGCTTTACTTGGTTTGGGTCTTTTGCCAAAGGCCATTTGACCAATAACCTCACATATAATACTGCTAACACGAGAGAGTTGAAGCGAGATTTTATCTTCATCAGTGTCCCAACTGGAGATGGCACGCATACTTGGCGTGATGAGAATGGAGATGGTGTGCAAGATCTAAATGAATTTTATGAAGCTGTCAATCAAGATGAAAAGGCCTACATCAAACTATTCACACCCACAGATGAGTATCAAGAAGCATTTCTAACCACCTACACTCAGACTATTGACATAAAGGCTCCTAAGCGCTGGCGTGAGCTAAATGGCTGGTGGCGTACGCTCTCAAAACTTTCCAGCTCCACCAATTTGCGCTATCAATATCGCACCACGAGCGATGAGCTGGCAGATAGATTGATCCCTTTTGGTTTGGATCTTGGTCAAAGTGATGTGCTATCCGCTAGAAAATATATCAGAAACAGTATATTCCTCAATAGGAATGCACCAGGGTTTGGCGCTGATATCACGCAAATATCTCAAGGAAACAAGTCACTCCTCAGCAATGGTTTTCAGATCAATCAAAGCGATTTCTGGCAAACAGCCTTTCGATTTACCATAGCTTCAGTATTTACCATGAGGGGTAAGTCGGGCATTGGTAGGGATGACTATCGTTCTGACTTTCTCGCGAGTCGCAATTTTGAGATTGATCAAAGGCAGCTGGAGGGGGAGTTGATCTGGCAGCCATCGAATGACTTTAGACTCATCACTGGTTATTCTAATAAGAGCAAGTTTTCAGAGAATGAAGGCATGGAGCTAACGGCAAAAATCAATGACTATAAGATCGAGACTACTTGGGTAAAGTCAAATAAGGGAAACCTGAATACTACTTTCAATTGGGTGAATATTGCTTACGAGGGACCTCAAAACACTTTTTTAGCTTATCAATTATTAGAAGCTCTTCAGCCAGGAGATAATCAACGATGGAATGTGAATTGGCAGCAATCTCTCAATAGAGGTCTCCAGCTTTCACTGCAATATTATGGTAGGAAATCTGAAAACACAGCTGCGGTGCATACAGGATCAGTACAAGTGACAGCCTTTTTCTAGGCTATCGGAAGTTTTTCATCATCCGATTTGCGAATACGAAATCATCAACTTCTTTCACACCACTTTTAGTGATCTCTGAATTATCACCTTCCCAAAGCTTGTTTCCTTTAAAGAGAAAAATGATTTTTTGACCAATTTCGATAACCGAATTCATATCGTGAGTTACTACAACAGTGGTGATTTCATATTCCTCAGTAATTTCTTTAATCAATGAGTCTATCACCATGCTTGTCTGCGGATCGAGACCAGAGTTGGGCTCATCACAGAAAAGGTAATTGGGCTTATTTACAATGGCTCTAGCGATACCAACGCGTTTTTTCATACCACCACTTATTTCTGACGGCATTTTATCGTTGACATCTTCTAAGCCTACTCGTTTGAGTACAAAATTGACGCGTTCGAGTTTCTCATCAAGGGGCATTTTAGTAAGCACATTGAGTGGAAACATCACATTTTCTTGGACATTCTTGCTATCGAACAGTGCGCTACCTTGGAAAAGCATCCCTATTTCTCTTCTCACTTCGGTTTGCAACTCTTTATTGCCTTTCGTGAAATCACGGCCATCGTATAGTACGGTTCCTTCATCTGGCTTTATCAAACCCACGATGTTTTTTAGCAATACACTTTTGCCTGTACCACTCGATCCAATGATTAGGTTGCATTTCGCTTTTTCGAAGACTCCATCTATCCCTTTAAGGATTTCCACACCATCAAAAGACTTTCTTATTCCTGTGATCTCTATCATCCTAATAAAAGTTGGGCCAAAAGATAATCAGCTAAAAGAATGGCAATACAGCTATTGGTAACAGCAGCAGTTGAAGATCTACCCACTTCTAAAGCTCCACCAGTTGTGAAGAAGCCTTTGTATGCAGATATAGAAGCTACCAAAAAGGCAAAAACGAATGCTTTAATCATCGCGAAGAAGATATTGAACTCTACAAACTCATATCTAATTCCATATACATAGTCATAGCCAGAGATCATTCCTGTTGCAATACTTGTGAGATATCCTCCATAGATAGAGAGGAAAGCTGAAAGTATCACCAGCATCGGATACATGAGCATAGAAGCTATGACCTTTGGCAGTACCAAATAAGATGTAGCATTGATACCCATCACCTCCAGTGCATCTATCTGTTCAGTAATCCGCATGGTACCAAGTTCGCCGGCGATATTAGACCCCACCTTTCCTGCATAGACTATTGCCATGATGGTAGGTGCAAGTTCCAATACGGTCATATCTCTCACAACAAGTGAAATAACATAATCGGGAATAAACGGACTTACGAGGTTGTAGGCTGTTTGTATGGTTGTAACTGCACCCATAAATACAGATACGACAACTACTATAAAAAGTGAGTTATAGCCTACTTTGACGCATTCATCTAGAGTTAACGCTATATATGTTCTTATACTTTCTCTTCTCACGAAGAGCTGACCTATGAATATCAGATACTTACCGAATGACTTCATTTACTATATGCTTGAACGAGATATGTTAGCTTTGCCGAAATTAACAAGATCGAAGCAAAGGGAGCAGGTTTCCTGTGCCAAAGAATTAAGTCATTTTAGAAAGGACATCAGTTTAAAGGAATTTTAACAACTTATTACTAGCAAAAATGGATTCAATTGTGGTGATCACGGGTGGTACAAAAGGTATAGGACGAGCCATATTAGAGAAGTTTTCTTCTGAAGGTTATGATGTGGCTACTTGCGCCAGAAGCCAAGAAGATTTGGATATCTTAAAACTTGAAGTAGAAGAAAAATTCGGCAATAAGGTATTTATCCAGAAAGCGGATATGTCTGAGAAATCAGATATTAAAGAGTTCTTAGATTTTGTGAAGCTCACCGGTAGAGAAGTGGCCGTGCTTGTAAACAATGCGGGGAAATTTGTGCCTGGAGAAGTGCATTTGGAAGAGGAAGGCATACTTGAAGATCAAATTGAGACCAATCTTTATTCAGCATATCGCATGAGCCGTGGGATTGTGCCGGGTATGAAAAAGGTAAGAAAAGGCCATATCTTCAATATTTGCTCTACGGCAAGCATCATGGCTTACAGCAATGGCGGTTCCTACTGTATCTCAAAGTTTGCCATGTATGGAATGAGTAAAGTCCTTCGTGAGGAATTAAAAAATGATGGCATCAGAGTGAGTTCAGTACTTCCAGGA
>JBLIFO010000255.1:0-3802 GCA_047633875.1 Marinoscillum sp.
CCTATCCAAATGGCAAACACATAATAAGATCCCGAGTAAATATAATCTCGCTCACGTGGCTCAATAGGCGGTGAATTCAGGTACAGGACTAAAGCCACTCCAGTAAGAATGAATAATAATAGCGTGACCGAAAAGTACTTTTTATCTTTTTTGTATTGAATGAAAACACCCAAGAGTCCAAGTAAAAGAGGAAGTGCATAATAGATGTTTCTTCCTTTATTCTTGGCCAAAGCTTCTGGAAGTTCATTATCAAATGCACCATTCAAACCTACCCAAGAGGCATCTTGAATATCAGAAGCCCTACCTGCGAAATTCCAAAGGAAGTAGCGCATGTACATGGTGCCAATCTGATGGGTCACCATAAAATAAATGTTGTCTGAGAAACTCGGCTTTTCTCCAGGTTGAAGACCTGTTATTTCCTGATATCTTGTCACATGCTGAGGTGCATTGCTATACATCCTTGGCAAAATAGTGCTATGCTTTGGATCGTAAATTTGTTCTAGGCTATAGTCTTTGATCTCATATTTTTCTTTGCCTTTTACGTAAGTTGGGCTTCCTTGTACCTGATCTATAAGTTCGGCGGTGTAATACTGACCTTTAAACAATGGTCTACTTCCGTATTGCTCCCGCTTCAAATAACTCACGAAAGAAAGGACATCCTCAGGATTGTTTTCATCGATAGGAGGATTGTAAGTACTGCGAATCAAAACGATCGTGTAAGACGAGTAACCAATCAAAATGAAAGTAAAGCAAAGAAGCACGGTATTGAGAGTGAGTTTTTGCTTTTGGATGGAGTAGAAAATACCATAAACCAAAGCCCCTAGAAACGCTACACTAAAGAAGATCACACCTGATCCAAAAGGCAAACCAAGTCCATTTACGAAGAAAATTTCTAAGCTACCAGCCACTGACGGAAGTCCTGGTATCACGCCAAGCATTACGATAAGTATGGCAGCACCAGCTGCAGCCAGCGTAAGGAAAATCCCTTTTTTGGTAACGGTCTCATATTTCTTAAAGTAGATGATCAATCCCATAGCAGGGATCGTCACCAAGTTGAGTAAGTGAACACCAATGGAAAGTCCCATCGTATAGGCAATCAAAATCAACCACTTGTTACCATCTGAATCATCTTCGATATTTTCCCATTTGAGGATAGCCCAAAAAACAAAAGCAGTGAAAAATGCTGACATTCCATAGACCTCAGCCTCGACCGCACTGAACCAAAATGAATCAGAAAAAGTACATGAAAGCGCTCCAACCAATCCAGCTCCCATGATGAGAATAGTTTTTTCCATGGTTTCTTCACCTTTTTTGATTTTCAATACACGCTTTACTAAATGCGTGATTGACCAGAATAGGAATAGAATAGAAAAAGCACTGCTCACAACGCTGAGCATGTTGATCCAATAAGCCACTTGAGTAACATCTCCTAACGCTAGCATAGAGAACATTCGTCCAACTAAAAGGAAGAAAGGCGCCCCAGGAGGATGAGGTACCTCTAGTTTATAGGAGCAGGCGATGAATTCGCCACAGTCCCAAAAGCTGGCAGTAGGCTCAATGGTCATCGTATATACGACCATAGCAATAATGAATGTAGCCCAACCGGCTATTACGTTAATCTTCTGATATCCCATCATCGTTCTTTAATGTCAACTTGGCGAAATTAGCAATATTGAGGAACATACAACCGAGCGGAAACGCACTATGCCTAGATCGCTTCTCTTTTTTAACATTAATTAATCAAGAATAGCTTCATTATACGCCCTAGAAGTCCTTTTGCGAGAAGTCCTAAAATGCATTTTTTATACTTCCGATCCAGGACTAGAAAGTGATTGAAGAAGCCTTGGAAATGTTGATGTTTTTATAACAAAGTCTAGAAGCTACCAGTTTTCAGCCAATGGATGACACGTACACAAGTATCGTTTGGTTCAAAAGAGACCTGCGCACGCAGGACCATGAGCCACTCTTTCGTGCGCTCAAAAGTAATTCCAAGGTGCTATTACTATACATTTTTGAACCTAGCCTGATGAATGCTCCAGATTCCAGCGATCGTCATTGGAGATTTGTTTGGCAGTCACTCAATGATATGAACTTGTGTTTTGGAGGAAGGATGAATGTACTCGTAGGAGAAGTAGAGGAAATATTCAGAGCCATATTTCAAACCTGCAAAATCACTCAAGTTTTCTCATATCAAGAGACTGGGACGTCAATGACCTACGCCAGAGATATACAAATAGAAAATTTATTCAAAGAATTGAAAGTAGAGTGGTATCAATTTCAAAATAATGGAGTGCAGCGCAGGATTAAGAATAGAAAAAATTGGCTAAAGTCATGGTATGAGACCATGACGCGTCCTGTCTACCATTGTGATTGGCTCGAGGGCCAATTGGTTAATTTGGATTCAAAGTTGAAAGCGAAGTTTCCAACTGACGGGCTACCCGTTGCGGCAATAGAAGCTGATAACAATTTTCAGCCTGGAGGTGAAAGTTATTCAAGGAGGTACCTTAAAAGTTTTCTTTTGGAGAGATCAAAAACTTACAATGCGCATATTTCTAGGCCGCTAGAAAGCCGAAGGAGCTGTAGTAGGCTTAGCCCATATTTAGCATGGGGCAACTTGAGTATTCGCCAAGTCTATCAAGCAACTACCAGTGCAAAAACGCAGGGTAATAAACGAAATCTAGCGGCTTTTGCATCACGGCTGAGGTGGCATTGCCACTTTATTCAGAAGTTTGAGATGGAAGTAGAGTATGAATTTCGGAACCTAAATCCCGGTTATGATGAAATTAGAAATGAGATAGATGATGACCTTTTAAAAGCATGGAAATCTGGCCGTACCGGATATCCCTTAGTAGATGCCTGTATGCGATGCGTGACGGCTACTGGCTATTTAAATTTTCGCATGCGTGCAATGCTTGTTTCATTTTTGACCCATCACCTCTGGCAACCATGGCAGGCAGGAGTTCATCATTTGGCACAGCAGTTTTTGGATTATGAACCAGGAATCCATTATCCACAGTTTCAAATGCAAGCGGGCGTCACTGGGATCAATACGATCAGGATCTATAATCCTGTGAAGCAATCGGTTGAAAAAGATCCGGAAGGAGTTTTTATTAAAAAATGGGTTCCTGAACTAGCTAGTTTACCTGTTGGGTTAATCCATGAACCTTGGAAGATGACAGAAATGGATCAGGTTTTCAATAATATCAGAATAGGTATTGATTATCCTTGGCCAATTGTAGATCTAAAGCAATCAACCAAAAGGGCTAGCGATATACTTTACAAAGTCAAAAAATCAAAAGAGGTCAAGAAGCACAAACCCACCATACTTGCTAAACATACGGTGGCTGATCGCAGAATTCAATGACTCTTTTGGATCTATTAATAATTGGATCTATTTATAGACTATGGTGTAGTAGGCCAACCAAAGAAGGAATACACCAACATAAGAAATGAGAACGATCCTCGGCGCATAGTTGGATTTCTTGCCGCTTAGCGAGAAAATACCCAAAGTCAGCATTAGCGCATAGAGCACCTCGAAGAGATTAAGGCTTTTCAATGGGTATATAAAGGCAGGATTTACATTAGTGTAGTCCACCATATTGATAAGGCTTAAAGGGTAAAAAGCCACATAATCATGATAGGTGGGGTCAGTTTGTAGAAACACGAAATAGAAAATTTTCAAAAGTTCCGGAAGGATGAAAACCAGCTCCATGATCATGACCATTTTCCAGAGGTCCCTAAAATAAATTCGATATCCGAACAAAAAGCAACCCACCCAAAGCATGAAAGCGGCCAAGGTGAA
>JBLIFO010000256.1:0-3800 GCA_047633875.1 Marinoscillum sp.
TTAATCAAAGCTCCAGAAGGGCGGTATTACCACCAATTCAAAGTCTATTTCACGACATTCTTCTTTTTAGCAGCAAACAATTAATTTGAGGAACGTTACACCCTTCAAAAACTGACCCTATGAATGTACTCTCTGTTCTCAAAGAAATACCCGATTTCGAAAAAGTGCCAGATTCAGAACTGCAGTGGATGATAGATTGCAGTGAAGTTGTAGATTATAATACCGGAGACTTTTTATTCAAACCTGGTGACGCTATAGATAAACTTTTGATCCTACTGGAAGGTCAAGTTATTTTGAAATCTCAGCAAGGCAATCAGTTTAGAGTAGTCGGAACTTTTGAAAGACTTACGATTACGGGGTATTTACCTTATTCGAGAGCGGATAAGGCTTTCGGTTTTGCAGAGGTAACCAAGCCTTCCTCCGTTTTGGTATTGCCTAAGTCTTGTTTCCGTGAGATGATTACTCAAAATGAAAATTTGACAACTGCATTGGTTCATAACATGAGTAGCAGGATTAGATCATTTACCAAGACTCAGCAGCAAAATGATAAAATGATGGCGCTTGGAAAACTATCTGCCGGATTGGCCCATGAGCTGAATAATCCGTCAGCCGCTATTGTGCGGAGTGCCCAAAACCTGAGCAAGCATCTAAAACAGGTCCCAGAAAGCTTCAAGAATGTGATAAAAATCAACATGACAGACCATCAAGTGGATGCTGTTAATGAAATCTTGTTTTCTAAACTAGGAGCTGAGCCTTCTAAACTTACCATGATGGAGCGCTCATCTTTGGAAGATGAATTATTGGATTGGTTGGATGAAAATGAAATAGACAATGCTTCTGAGATTTCGGAGAATCTAGCAGCAATGGGGTTTGATATGGATGATATGGATAAAGTTTCCTCATTCGTTCAGCCCTCCGACTTAGGTGCTATCGTAGGTTGGCTCAATCAGATTTTGGTGACGGAGAGCCTTGTCAGTGAGATTGAGGATGCCTCCCAAAGAATCAATACGTTGGTTTCTTCTGTCAAGAGCTACACCCATATGGATCAGGCACCAGAGAAGAAAAAGACGGATATCCACACGGGAATAGAAAACACGCTGACTATGCTGCAGCACAAAATCAACAAGAACAAAATCCTCGTGACTAAAAAGTATGATCAAACCATCGCTATGCCATTTGTATTGGTGAGCGAGATTAATCAAGTCTGGACCAACGTCATTGACAATGCTATAGATGCGATGGAGGAGAGTCAGCGTAGAGAATTGACCATTCGTACACTTCAGGATGGTAACTTCATCAATGTTTTCATTGCGGATTGTGGTTCTGGTATTCCAGAGGAGGCGCAGGGGAAGATTTACGATCCATTTTTTACCACCAAGGCCATTGGTCAAGGAACAGGGCTTGGGATGGAAGTGGTCCATCAGATTGTTTCTCAACACAATGGATCAATTACTTTTGAGACAAAACCAGGGTTTACAGAATTCAAGATTTGCCTACCTCTTAACAACGCATGAAAAAGCCTATAATCTTTCTTATTGATGATGATCCTGCGGTTTTGAAAGCAGTGACTCGAGATATTCGTAGTGAATATCGTAGCAACTATAAAATTCTCGCAACCGAGTCAGCCAAAGAAGGTCTGGAGGCGCTTGTAGATCTCAAAAACAAAGGGGAAACCATAGCTTTATTCATTTCAGATCAGAAAATGCCTGAGATGCTAGGTGTGGAGTTTTTGGAAAAGGCGAAAAAATTATTTCCTAATTCTAAGAGAATCCTGCTAACAGCATATTCAGATACTGATGCTGCTATCAAAGCAATCAACGATGTGCAGCTGGATTATTACCTCATGAAGCCATGGGATCCCCCAGAAGAAAAGCTCTACCCAGTTATCAATGATCAATTGGACGATTGGCAGAGCAATTTTCGACCAGAATTTGAAGGAATTAAGATTGTAGGCTTTCAATGGTCCCCAAAGTCGCATCATATCAAGGATTTCCTTTCGGGCAATCTAATTCCCTATCTATGGCTGGATATTGAAAGCTCGGATAAGGCGGAGGAACTGGTTTCCATCAATAAAATAGACAGAAAGGATCTTCCGGTAGTATTCTTTGAAGATGGCACCTTTCTTTCCAATCCTTCTTTGGCAGAAATAGGAAATAAATCCGGAATGAATGTGCAGGCACGTCAGACAATGTATGATGTGACCATCGTGGGTGCGGGTCCTGCAGGTTTGGCCTCTGCTGTATATGGAGGTTCGGAAGGCCTCAACACTTTGCTTATAGAAAAGCGGGCTCCAGGTGGACAGGCCGGCACTAGTTCACGAATAGAGAATTACTTGGGTTTCCCCAATGGGCTCAGTGGTGCCGACCTTTCAAGGAGAGCGATTACTCAGGCTACTCGCTTCGGGATAGAGTTTCTATCTCCTCAGGAAGTCGCTAATATAGAAGTAAAGGACAATTACAAAATCCTCACCCTTTTAGATGGCTCTAAAATCAATACCAAAAGTGTGATTATCACTACAGGTGTAGATTATAGAAAACATCCGGCAGAGAGAATAGATGATTTCACAGGTGCGGGCATTTATTATGGTGCCGCAACCACAGAAGCGCATGCGTGCAAAAATGAAGACGTCTATATGGTAGGCGGTGGCAATAGTGCTGGACAAGCGGCCATGTACCTTTCACAGTTTGCTAGACGCGTATTTGTAGTGGTTCGTAAGCCAGATTTATCTTCCAGTATGTCCCAATACCTGATAGATCAGATCAATGGCACGGAAAATATTGAAGTTTTGCCCTTTACGGAAGTGAAGGCCGTAAATGGCGAAGAAAGGCTCAGTGAAATTAAACTCGAAGATGTCCGTAATAAAGAAACACGTAATGTCCCGGCAGCAGCACTTTTTATCTTTATCGGAGCAAAACCCATCACAGATTGGTTACAATTGTCTTTGATCAAAGATCAGAGGGGATTTCTAGAAACTGGCAATTCGCTCATGAAACACGAAAATTTCAAGAAAGTCTGGAAGCTTGAGCGTGAACCCTTCTTATTGGAAACCTGTGTCCCTGGGATCTTCGCGGCGGGAGATGTACGCGCTGGTGCGATGAATCGTGTGGCCTCTGCAGTAGGCGAAGGCAGTATGGCCATCAAATTTGTACATGAATATTTAGCTGAAAACTAGAATAACAATGAGTTGTAGTCATTTAGATAATCTCGGGCCCATCAAAGAAGCCAAAGCATACGAATGTGAAGAATGTGTAAAAACCGGAAGCCGTTGGGTACACTTACGCACATGCCAAACTTGTGGTGTGACCTTGTGTTGTGATTCTTCACCTAATACCCATATGACTAAGCACTACTATACGCTTGACCACCCTATGGCTACTTCAGCAGAGCCAGGTGAAGATTGGGCATGGTGCTACAAAGATCAGCAGATCTTAAGGCTTTAGTCAGCGATAATGCTGACAGCAAACCCACCAGCCTCCGACATGGTTACCTCTATTTGATCTTTTGAGGTCACTTTCATTTGTTCGATGGAAATGGCCGTTGGGTGACCGATGTATTTGGTGGCTTCAGTGTCCTTGTAGACTCTAGCATTATACGTTTTTCCTTCTTCGAGGAAATCCAAAACCAAAGTGTAGTCCTTGGCATTTTCATCTGTGATACCACCGACGAACCAATTGTCACTACCTCTCTCTTGACGAGCGATCACAACGAAATCGCCAACTTCTCCATCTAGAACCTTGGATTGTTCCCAATCAACAGCTACATCTCTGATGAACTGAAAGGCCGCTTGTCCTTCATAATGA
>JBLIFO010000257.1:0-3789 GCA_047633875.1 Marinoscillum sp.
ATAGTTGGATAGTTCCAACAGCTCTACAATATTTTCTCTCACGTCTATTTGATCCTCGATGACCAATATCTTCTTCTTCATGGCTTAACAATAAGGTTACTTATTTATCGCTTGTGAGTGGGTACAGAAAATGTAAATGTACTCCCGTGATTTTCTTTACTCGCAAATATAATGACACCTTTTAGAAGTTCCAGATAGCGCTTTACGATATTCAGTCCAAGACCGGTTCCTTGAATATTAGTAGCATTCTCAGCGCGAAAGAAACGTTGGAATAAGTTTTTTTGATCTGCCTCCGATATCCCTATTCCATAGTCTTTTACCACTACAGTGAGGAGATCATTGGAATGTGTAGTCGTAATTTCAATTAATCCATCGTCATGCGAGTATTTAATTGCATTAGAAAGAAGATTGATGATGATGTTTTTGAGAATATGGGGGTCAGTATATACCTCTACATCAGGGATAGATGATATCTGTAGCTGCTGACTTCCTTTCAGAGTAAATTCGAACATGTCTTCGACTTCTTCGAACATGTCTTTCAGCTTAATTTTCTCTAAATTAAGATTGATCACTCCACTTTCTAATTTTTCCAAAGACAGGAAGTCGTTTAGGATGTTGGTTAGATTTTGTACGGAAGTTTTAATTCGTGAAATGTGCTTTAGTCGTTTTTCTTGCTGATGGGACTCTTCATATCTGGCTATCAGATCTGCGGAGGACTCTATGGTAGTAAGAGGGGTACGAAACTCATGACTAGCCATCGAAATGAATCGAGATTTCATTTCGTTAAGTTCCTTCTCATTAATCAGCGCTTTCTGTAGTTCCTGCTCTGCTTTGGTAAGCTCAGCTAAGCTTTCCTGCAAAGCTTGCTCTGCAAGTTTTCTTTCTCTTATCTGACTTTTTAAACCTAAGTTGGAATGCTCCAGTTCTTGAGTTCTGGCATTTACCTTTGCTTCTAGCTGTTCGGCATATTCCTTCAATTGAATTTGATTTTTTCGCAATGAATCTTCTTGTTGCTTGCGCAATGTGATATCAGAAACGAATGCAACTACAAGTTTATCTTCAAGATGCTCGACATGGCCTAGACTGACTTCTACTGGAAATTCATCTCCATTTTTCCGCAATCCTGTCAGATTTTTGCCTATTCCCATGGGTCTGGTCACTGGATTTTTAATATAAGCTTCACGCTTTTTTACGTGCTCGTGCCCATATTTTTTTGGAATCAGATCCTCTATCGGCTTATTGATTAATTCATTTTGCTCATACCCAAAGATCTCCTCTGCGCGTCTATTCACAAGCTTAATCTCTCCATTACTGCCCACAATGAGGATGGCTTCTCCCGCTCCAAGAAATATCTTGTTTAATAATTCGAGTCCTTTGGTTGAAGTGATTAGTTGTGCTGTTAAGCTCATATTGGTATTCTTATTTCATTCATAATCTACACATTTTAAACCTAGCAAAGCAGCCTTATATTCTTTAGCTAACTACTGATTTATTTCAATTTTTCAATTGATCATCATCAGCTTTCTGCTACTGGAGGCAAGGTACTTTTGGGATGTTGATAAATAGTAATGCGCATGAATGCTTTTAGAAAACTTTTGATACCTACGGATTTTTCCATGGCCGCTTGGAATGCTGTGCAGCAGGGACTAAAGATGATTGAGCCTGATGGAGTGCTTACTTTACTTCATGTCTTCCCTTCTAGGGCAAAATTTAGCACTGAGGATGCTCAGGGGGAAGATCCTGATGAGTCGCTGAAAGACGTACTAAAGACCCAATTGGATGAATTTTGCAGTTCATTGAGACGTCATCGTGACTTTGAGGTGATTTCAGTGATTTTACATGGAGATGTAGATGAGGAGATTGTAAGTTTCATTCAAAAAAACGAGTTTGATGCAGTAATCATGGGTATAAATAGCAATGGATTGGACAATGAGCCAGGGAGTCATATCAAAGATATTTTAGCCAAAGCCAACCTGCCTGTAATGGTAGTTCCAAATCAACTTGAAAAAATATATACTTAATGCTTGCGGTTAGTGAGGAATTATTGTGTCACCATTGTGGTGAGGCTTGCGAAGATGTAATCAGCTTTGATGACCACTCATTTTGCTGCTTTGGCTGTAGAGCCGTTTATGAATTAATCACAACAGCTTCTCTTGACCAGTACTATCAAAACGATCAACTCAAAGCGAAGAAAGTAGACGATCGACTAAAAAGCGAGCGTAAGTATTCGTTCCTTGATTTGCCCGAAGTAGTCAGCAAGCTTTATCGCTATGAAGATAAAGAGATAGCCATGGTCAAGCTTTATATAGCTGGTATCCACTGTAGCTCGTGTATCTATTTGTTAGAGCATCTTCCTAAGATCAATTCTGCAATTATTAAAGGCGAGGTGAATTTTGTTCGCAAAGAAGTTTCGCTGACTTTCCGAAAAGAGGGAATCACCCTCAAAGAAGTAGTTATCCTACTTTCTTCATTGGGCTATTCGCCTCAGATCAATCTGGACAGCCTAGATGAAGCCAAAAAGAAAGTTTCTAGCTCCTCTATTGGACTCAAAATAGCCGTAGCAGGCTTTTGCTTTGGCAATAGTATGTTGATCAGTCTGCCGGAATATCTCGATGTTGGCTTTCAGTTGGAAGACACTTTTAAGTCGCTCTTTGGATGGATCAATCTCGGGCTGTCGCTTCCGGTTCTGTTATACTCTTCTAGCGATTATTTCAAGAGTTCATTCAAAGGTCTTCGGTATGGCTATCTCAATATTGACATTCCTATAGCAATTGGCATCATTACTTTATTCGTCCGTAGTGTTATTGAGATTATTACAAATGCAGGCCCTGGCTATATTGATTCACTTACAGGGTTGGTGTTTTTTCTTTTAATTGGCAAGTGGTACCAAGGGAAGAGCTACGCAGCTCTTGCATTTGATCGAGATTATACTTCTTATTTTCCCATATCAGCGACGCGCATTTCCAAAGATGGCACAGCTACTATAGTGGTCATCAAGGACCTGAAGGCTGGGGATCGAATACAGTTGCATAGTCAGGAACTACTTCCTGCTGATGGAGTGATAGTAGGAGGTGTTGGTAGGCTAGATTATAGTTTTGTTACAGGAGAGGCAGACCCAGTGGATATTACTACTGGCCAAAGAGTATTTGCGGGTGGTAGACAAGTTGGAGGAAGTTTGGATGTAGTCATTGAAAAGGCTGTAGATCATAGCGAACTCACCCAGCTATGGAACAGTCAGGGCATTAAAAAAAGCGAACCTACTTATCGCAGTTTGATAGATCGGGTGAGTCAATATTTCACCATTGCTATTTTGATTTTGGCATTTGGGAGTGCTGCTTATTGGTATGCCTACGATCCCACTAAAGTTTGGGAGACCATGACTGCCGTATTGATCGTAGCTTGTCCATGTGCGCTTGCTTTGGCTATGCCTTTTGGGCTCGGTCATGGAATGCGTGTGATGGGAAGCTGGGGACTTTATTTGAAAAATGCAGAAGTGATTGAACGTTTGGCCAAAATCAAATCCATTGTTTTTGATAAGACAGGCACACTTACCAAAAATAATCCTGAACATGTGAGCTATGAAGGCTCACAGCTTTCAACTGAGGATGAGCAAATCGTTAGATCCATTTGCTCAAATTCTGCACATCCTTTAAGTAAACTAGTAGCAGCTAGTATCAATGATCAATTGCCAAAGCTGCCTTTGACTAATTTCAATGAGCGGGTGGGGCAAGGGGTGGAGGCCACCGTGAATGGTATAGATATGAAGTTAGGTTCAGCTGATTTTGTAGG
>JBLIFO010000258.1:0-3775 GCA_047633875.1 Marinoscillum sp.
GAAAATATTCATGACGGCTGACCCTGTAATCCGTGCGAAGAGAAGGCAGCTGGAGCTTAGCGCAAAAGGTATAGAGGAAGACTTGGATAAAATCCTCAATAATCTTTTGCTCCGTGATAAAATTGATTCTTCAAGGGCTGAGTCACCTTTGGTGAAGGCATATGGAGCTGTAGAAATCGATACTTCTTCAACTTCGCTGGAAGAGCAAATAGATATTATTTTTAATTCGGCTAAATCGATCATTTATGACAATTGAGATTGACCCACATTCAGGCTATTGTTTCGGAGTAGAGTTTGCCATACAAATGGCCGAGGAAGAACTCCATGAAAGCGAAGAATTGTATTGCCTTGGTGATATTGTGCACAATACAATGGAAGTGGAGAGACTTCATGCGAAGGGCCTTCGAATTATAGAAAGAGAGCAATTAGTTGAGTTGAAAAATTGCAAAGTACTTATTCGCGCACATGGAGAGCCACCGGAGACCTATCAAACAGCACTAGAAAACAATATAGAGTTGATTGATGCTTCTTGCCCTGTGGTTTTGAAATTACAGAATAGAATTAAGCACTCTTATGATCGTTCTCAAGAAGTTAATGGCCAAATCGTGATTTATGGTAAACCAGGACATGCGGAAGTCATAGGCCTCACAGGTCAGACCAATGATAATGCGATCATTATTACTACAGAAGCTGATTTAGACCAATTGGATTACTCCAGGCCTATTACTTTATATAGTCAGACGACTAAGAGTACCAAAGGATTCTATGCAATTAAAGGATTGATCAAGGAAAGAATCAAATCAGCAGGAGGTGAATTGGCTTTGGGTGATTTTGATGCCAATGACAGTATCTGCCGTCAAGTCTCTAATAGAGAGCCTAAAATGGTTGAGTTTTCTAAAAAACACAACGTTGTATTGTTTGTCTCTGGAAAGAAGAGCTCCAACGGAAAGGCGCTATTTGAAGTATGTCATGCTAACAATAAACGAAGTTATTTCATAGAAAATGAGACAGAGATCGACCCTGAGTGGGTAATAGAAGGGGAAAGTGTTGGTATTTGTGGCGCTACTTCTACTCCTAGATGGCTGATGGAGAAAGTGGCAAATTTTTTAGAAACCAATGCAATGTCATCGGTTGAGCATTGATGCTTTTCTTGATATAAAAAACAGTTTTTCTAAGAACAGTCTAAACATTTCATTTGAACATTTTTTTTGTATTTTTGTCGAGATTTTAAGTCGATCGGAATAATACGAAATGTCGAAAACGATAAAGCTAAAAAGAGGTTTTGATATCAATCTAGCTGGCAAACCAGTTAACAAAATCTCTAAAACGGTGCACGCCGAAACCTACGCTCTAAAGCCTTCTGATTTCCCCCACCTTTCCAGACCCAAGTTGTCGGTAAATGTAGGAGATAAAGTAAAAGCTGGGACGCCAATCATGTTTGATAAAATGACAGAAGCAGTGAAGTACTGCGCTCCTGTCAGTGGCGAGATTATAGATATCAAAAGAGGAGAGAAAAGAAAAATCCTTGAGGTAGTCATAAAGCCAGATGCAGAAGTTGCTTTTGAAAAGCGCAAATCTTATTCCAAAACCGAGATTGCTAGCCTTACTAAGGAGCAGGCTTTGACTGAAATGCAAGAAGGAGGCGTCTGGCCAAATGTCATTCAGAGACCTTTCGGAACTGTAGCTAATGCTGAAGATGCACCAAAAGCGATTTTCATTTCTGGGTTTGATACCAACCCGCTCGCAGCAGACATAACTTTCCAATTACAGGATAGAGAAGAACATTTTCTAACTGGATTGGAAATTTTAAAGAAACTTACTTCTGGTCTAGTTCATCTAAACATAGATTCAAACTCTGAGGTGCCGAAGATGTATTCTTTGGCTTCAGGTGTTGAGATGAATAAGTTTTCAGGAGCTCACCCTGCAGGTAATGTGGGTGTGCAAATTCATCATTTAGATCCAATCAGTAAGGGGCATATAGCTTGGACTGTTTCTCCAATTGGAGTTGCACAAATTGGCCAACTATTTTTGGAGGGCATTTATAATACATCCAAAATTGTCGCAATAGCTGGGTCAGAAGTTACTGAGCCTTCTTATGTAAAGACTTTTAGCGGAGCACATATAACAAGCTTAGTCGAGGGGGCTACTACAGGAAGTAACCTAAGATTTATTAGTGGAAATCCACTTACTGGTGAGAACTCTGGGAAAGATGGTTTTCTAGGTTTTTACCATAGTCAGGTTACTGTCATACCTGAAGGAGATTACGAAGAATTTTTGGGATGGATTAAGCCTTCTACGAGCAAGTTGAGTTTTCACAAAGCCATTGGTTTGTTTTCATTTCTAAGTAGAGGTAAAGAATATAAAGTTGATACCAACACCCACGGTGAGGATAGACCATTTGTTGTTTCGGGTCAATTCGAAAAGGTTCTTCCCATGGATATTCTACCTACGTATCTTTTCAAAGCAATCATTGCTGAGGATTATGATGATATGGAAGCTTTAGGAATTTATGAGTTGATTGAGGAAGATGTTGCTCTTTGTGAGTTTATTGACCCATCTAAAAATGAACTACAAGTTATCCTAAGAAGGGGACTTGATTTGATTAAAAACAGCTAAAAGCGAAAATGAAAGCACTACAAAAACTGTTTGATAATATTAAACCCAATTTCGAGAAAGGCGGAAAATGGGAGAAATTCTATACCCTCTACGAAGGGCACAGAACCATCGTATTTGCTCCTGATTCGGTGACACATAATACAGGTACTCAAATTAAAGATGCTGTTGATTTGAAGCGTATCATGATTACTGTTGTGATTGCGATGCTTCCTGTTTTGGCATTTGGCATTTGGAATGTGGGTCATCAGCACTTTTTAGCCATTGGTGAAGAAGCAACGATCATAGATAAATTGTTAATAGGATCGCTAGCAGTAGTACCTATTTTGATTGTTTCTTATGCGGTAGGCCTACTTACAGAGTTTATTTTCTGTGTAGTGAGAAATCACCCAATTAGCGAAGGATACTTGGTTACAGGTATGTTGATTGCTTTGGTGATGCCAGCTTCAATTCCTCTTTGGCAAGTTGCTTTAGCTACGATATTCGCTGTGGTAGTTGGTAAAGAAGCTTTTGGCGGTACTGGTATGAACATTTTAAACGTGGCGTTAACGGCACGTGCATTTTTATACTTCGCTTACCCTTCTGATATTTCGGGAGAGGTTTGGACATTTTTTGCAGATAAAACTCCTGTAGATGGATATAGTGGCGCTACTGTTCTAGCTTATGGAGCTTCAGCAGTTGCTAATGGCACTAATATGATGGCTGACATGGCTGGACATTGGTCTGCAGGGATGTATTCTTTTGGAAATCTATTCCTTGGTCTAATCCCAGGATCGATTGGAGAGACTTCTACCTTGATGTGTCTCGTCGGTGCAGTGATATTGATAGCTACGGGAGTTGGTAGCTGGAAGATTATCTTCAGTGTTTTTGGAGGAGCTTATTTCATGGGAGTGATTTTCAACCTTGTAGGTGGAAATTCATACATGGAGTTGCCAGCGCATTATCACCTTGTGGTGGGTGGCTTGGCCTTTGGGGCAGTTTATATGGCTACTGATCCAGTATCAGCGGCTCAGACAGAAGTAGGTAAATGGATTTATGGATTCTTAATTGGAATACTTACTGTGCTTATAAGGGTAGTAAATCCTGCATATCCAGAAGGTATCATGCTAGCCATTTTGTTTATGAATGTCTTTGCTCCATTGATTGATTATTACGTAGTAGA
>JBLIFO010000259.1:0-3769 GCA_047633875.1 Marinoscillum sp.
GGCGGGGGCAACAGTATTGAGTCTGGGATGTCAGAACGCACAAACTGAAATGCTTCAAAATGCTTTCGATGCAATAAATCCTAACCTTAAAAAGCCTGTAATCATCTTTGATCAGCAGCAAACTGGTAAGGAAACGGATCTGATTCAAAATGCAATCACAGGGACTTTCAAGGCATTGATTGAAGCCAATAAGGAAGTTCGTAAACCAGCGCCATTGAGCAAACTAGTGGTCGGATTAGAATGTGGCGGATCTGATGGGTTCTCTGGTATTTCAGCCAATCCTGCAGTAGGTTATGTTTCAGATCTTGTTGTGGCGCTTGGTGGTAAAGCTATTCTTTCAGAGTTTCCAGAGTTGTGTGGTGTGGAGCAGGAGTTGATCAACCGTACGGTTGACCAGAAAGATGCAACTAAGTTCGCTAGCATCATGAGAGCATATGAAAAAGCTGCAGAGGATTCAGGATCAGGCTTTGATATGAATCCTTCTCCAGGTAATATCAAAGATGGTTTGATAACAGATGCCATGAAGTCAGCAGGTGCAGCCAAGAAGGGTGGCACATCCCCTGTAGTGGCCGTTTTAGATTACACCGAATATGCAATGAAGCCAGGACTTAACTTGCTTTGTACTCCAGGCAATGACGTAGAGTCTACAACAGGTCTGGCTGGATCTGGTGCGAATGTTATTTTATTTACTACTGGACTTGGTACTCCTACTGGCAATCCGATCACTCCTGTACTCAAAGTGTCTTCCAATACTGCTTTAGCGGAACGTATGCCCGATATAATTGACATAGATACAGGTCCAGTGATCAGAGGCGAAAAGACCATTGAAGAGATGGGCGAGCAGATGTTAAATCATATAATAGAAGTAGCTAGTGGTCGTATAGAGTCCAAAGCGATGATCCTTGGTCAATATGATTTCATTCCGTGGAAGCGAGGAGTTTCACTTTAATTTAAAGTATGATTCGAACGATAACGAAAATAGCTCTTTTATTGGTTTTCCAACTTTCCTTTTCACAGGAGGCATGGGTTTCTGATAATGGAGATGGGACTTATAAAAATCCAATTATCTACTCAGATTACTCAGATCCCGATATTTGTAGGGTTGGGGATGACTTCTATATGACTTCATCCTCCTTCAATGCAATACCCGGATTGCCAATTCTTCATTCAAAGGACTTAGTCAACTGGCAGATTATCAATCACGCTCTTCAACCGAATGTAGATTCGCACTTTGATATCCCACAGCATGGAAATGGCGTTTGGGCACCTTCCATTCGATTTCATGAAGACATGTTTTATATCTATTGGGGTGATCCTGATCGAGGTATTTTCATGGTAAAGACTAGTGATCCGGCAGGAGAATGGTCCGCACCCATTTTGGTTAAAAAGGCTTACGGAAATATTGACGCTTGTCCGCTCTGGGACGATGATGGAAAGGTATATCTAGTTCATGCTTTTGCACACAGTAGGGCAGGAATCAATAGCACCTTACAAGTAGTAGAGCTCACAGCGGATGGTGATGAAATAATCGATAAGGGGAGAATAGTAATAGATGGGCATCTCGATCACCCAACTTTGGAAGGGCCTAAATTTTATAAGAGAAACGGATATTACTACATTTTCGCTCCAGCTGGAGGTGTACCTACTGGCTGGCAGACGGTCTTTAGATCTAAAGATATTTATGGTCCTTATAAAGATAAGATTGTTCTTGCACAAGGTGAGACAGTTATCAATGGGCCACATCAGGGAGGTCTAGTTGATTTAGAGAATGGTGAAAGTTGGTTTGTACACTTTCAGGATCTGGATGCTTATGGTCGCATAGTGCATCTTCAGCCTGTATCGTGGGTTGACGACTGGCCTGTAATGGGTACGAATCGAAAAGATGGTAAGGGAGAGCCAGTTTTAGTTTACAAAAAGCCAAAACTCAAGGCTCAACCTATTACAGTTCCTCAAACATCTGATGATTTTAGCAAGGAGCAATTGGGTGTGCAATGGCAGTGGAGCGCCAATCCAAGACTTCAGTGGTATTCACTAAAAGAGAAGCCAGGAAGCCTAACGCTCAATGCGATCACACAGCCTGAGGGATTAACCAACTTGTGGAACGTGCCCAATATTCTTACTCAGAAATTGCCTGCACCTTCTTTTGAGTTTTCCACTAAAGTGGACCTAACAAACCTTAAGAAGAATGAGGAGATGGGATTATTGATTTTTGGGCTGGACTATGCTGGTTTAACTCTTTCAAAATCTGGCAATAGCGTCGTTTTAAGTCAGATTGAGTGCGCGAATGCGGATAGGAATGCCTTTTCCGAATCCAAAGAGAAGATAATCTTAGAGGGTAAAAACGAACTTTGGATCAAGACGAAAGTGACCGATGGTTACTCCACTTTTCACTTCAGCGTGAATGGGCAAGAATATTCGTCGATTGGCTCTAAATTCAAACTAAGAGAAGGCAAATGGGTGGGAGCGAAATTGGCGCTTTATTGTACGAGAAAAAAGACAACAGGTACTCCAGGATCGGTTAGTTTTGACTGGGTGAAAATCTCCAATATCTAATGCAAAACGTACACTTATGAAAAAGGTAAAAGCTGCGATACTTTCATTTGGAATGTCGGGTAAGGTGTTTCATGCACCTTTTCTTGAATTACTTCCTATGTTTGAGTTTGCTGGAGCTTGGGAGCGATCAAAAAATGAATTGAAGGATTACTATCCAAGTTCGCAACGTTATTCGTCACTTGAAAGTATTTTGGAGGACCAATCTATCGATTTGGTCGTCGTGAATACCCCAACATATACACACTTCGATTATGCCAAATTAGCGCTTCAAGCCAATAAACATGTGGTGGTAGAAAAGGCCTTCACAACAACAGTAAAAGAGGCGCTAGAATTAAAGGCTTTAGCTAAAAGTAAAAATCTAAAACTTTCTGTATTCCAAAATAGGCGATGGGATAGTGATTTCAAGACGGTTAAGGAAGTCTACTTAAATGGGGTTTTGGGCGACCCTATAGATGTTTCATTTTGCTTTGATAGATTCACTCCAGCACTTAGCACAAAGCAGCACAAAGAAGTTAAAGGATCAGGAGCAGGTATCGTTAAAGATCTGGGTCCGCATATTATTGATCAGGCATTGCATTTGTTTGGTTTTCCAGATTCGCTGTTTGCAAAGCTGGCCATCACTCGACAACACTCGGAGGTAGATGATTACTTTAAAATATTATTGTTCTACCCGAAATTCAATGTAGAGCTGAGAGGTGGCTACTTTTTCAAAGAGCCTGTACCTTCATATGTCATTCATGGCACTAAGGGTTCATTTTTAAAACCTCGTGGTGATGTTCAGGAGACACAGCTTCAAGGTGGAATGAAGCCAAATGCTGCTGAATATGGAATCGAACCAGAGAGTGAATTTGGTATTTTAAATTATTTGGATGGCAAACAGAATATTAGGGAGAATGTAAAGACCTTACCTGGTAACTATTCCAAATATTACGAGGCTGTCTATCATTCGATAGTGGATGGTCATGCTATGCCTGTGACGGCTGATGATGGAATAAAGGTAATGAAGATAATCGAGGCTGCTTTCCAGAGCGATCTAGAGAAGCGCGTAATTCCAATGAAGGATTAGGAAGATTATTTCTGATACTTCTTAATCACCAAGTATTTCAACTCGCTATTACCAACGTTTTTAATGCCATGCTCTGAAAAGGAGGGGCAATAGAAGCTCGTATATGGTCCAGCTACTTTCGTTTTACCATCGAGGTAAAACTCAGCGGTT
>JBLIFO010000260.1:0-3665 GCA_047633875.1 Marinoscillum sp.
AAACTGGACTTTTCGTCCGGGTATAGAGGCTTCCTACTATTGGAGAGACCTCAATTTCAATCGCCTGACTTTCGGTGATCAATTTGACAATACCGGCCAAGTCCGTCCTACTACTGGCGAAACGTTTGATACTGGCTTCAGCGCAAGGTTTTTTGATTTGGCCTTGGGAGGTATCCTTTACGGAAAAAATCTTTGGGTGGGCGCATCTATGCACCACATCTTAGAGCCTAACCAGTCTATTGCTGGTGGTGAGTCCCCGCTTCCGCGAAAATTCTCCATTCATGGTGGTTATAAGATCCACTTCTTCGAGCTAAGTCCTCGAGCGAGAAGACCAGAAAAAGGTCGTGAGCGAAGCATGACTCCTAGCGCGAATTACAAACAACAAGGCCCATTCAAACAATTGGATTTGGGCGTTTACTTCACGCTAGAGCCAATTCTATTAGGTGCGTGGTACCGAGGCTTGCCAATAGAAGGACTGGATGGCAGCAAAAACAGCGAAGCAATCATCTCTATGGTGGGCTTCAACAAAGGCAACCTGACTGTAGGTTATAGTTTCGACTATACCATTTCTGACTTAGGTATCGGTAGTGGTGGGGCACACGAGATTTCTCTGATCTATGCGTTCAGCCTAGCTGATCCTCGCAAACCCCCAAGAGAGGTAAGAGAGCTCAGGTGTCCTGTGCCTTTTATTTTTTAATTAGTTTCTCGCTAACATCCTCGTACCAAACGAAGACCCCCTCCGGCGCGGAAGTTACTTCCGTGACAATATTACACTGCCCTTTATTATCTTAGGTTAATGAGTGAGAAGTCCAAGATCAGAGATCAAGACAAATGTTACTTTGTGACTTTTGCTGTTGTAGAATGGATCGATACTTTGTCCAGACCTCTATACAAAGATCTACTTGTTGAAAATCTAAAATACTGCCAAAGGGAAAAGGGTCTCGAGATTTATGCCTGGTGTATTATATCTAACCACATACACCTAATATTAGGCAGAAATGGAGAAGATAAAATCGAAAACATAATCACAGATTTCAAAAAATATACTTCTGTAAAGTTGATTGAAGCGATCCAGCAAAACCCGTCTGAAAGCAGGAGTAAGTGGATGCTTTGGATTTTCAAAAAGCTAGCTGAAAAAAGTAATAAGCATCAACAATATTGCTTCTGGCAAAATGAATACCATCCCATAGAATTAACTAACAACCACATGATTCAGCAGAAATTAGATTACATTCATCTAAACCCTGTTGTTGAAAGGATGGTAGATGAACCTGAACATTATGTTTATAGCAGTGCTAGAGACTATGCTGGCTCTAAAGGAATGATTGATATTACTTTTATCGAGTAAAGTCACGGAAGTAACTTCCGCGCCAGCAGAATGATACCTTCCCAACTCGCCCCCACCATTCCTCAACTCTCCAACCTCCTTACCCAAGGCTCTTAGCCCACCAAGGATTTCATTCATCTGACCTTCAATGATTTTATAAAACTTATCTATCAGTCTCTAGGCAAGTGCACGAGATGGCTTTCTTATATTTGCGCCAAGCAATACATCATGGACAACAACGACATTCTCAGACGCCTCAGGTTCACTTTTGATCTCAATGATGACAAAATGATGGCAACTTTTGCCTTGGGTGGCTATCCGGCTACCAGAGCGGAAGTGAGCGAATGGCTCAAGCCAGCAGACAATCCAGAGCAAAAACCACTGGTAGATAAAAATCTAGCAGCTTTCCTCAATGGCTTTATAATCAAAAAAAGAGGCGCACGAGATGGCGAGCAACCCAAGCCAGAGAAAAGCTTGAACAACAATATGATTTTGAGAAAGCTCAAAATTGCTCTCAATTTCAAAGACGAGGACATCCTAGATATCATGCAATTGATCGATCTCCCGATGAGTAAGCATGAGTTGAGTGCATTTTTCAGAAAGCCAACCCAAAGCCAGTACCGTGTTTGCAAGGATCAGTTTCTCCGCAATTTTCTACTTGGACTACAGCACAAGTTGCGTGGTACGGAGCCTGAGTAGATCCATTTGGTAGCACTGGACGTTCAATTCACATTGAAGCGGTAAAAGAATTACACTTTTTTTTTAATAAAACCCACCCCTGCCCCTCCCAAGAGGGGAAATAGATTGTTGGTTTGCAAATGTTCATATAGTATCACATTTCCTACTTTACCAGATACGAGAGCACATTGGATAGGCCCAGATTATCTTTGAATATTGTAACCTTGGGCCATGACAGAATCCACCATATTCTACATCCTGATTGTGCTGGTAAGCTTAGATTTTGCATTTTAAGGAATTCTTAGTCCCTAAACGGCCAAAAAACCTATCCCTGAGGAACTAGAAGATACTTATGATGACGGAATATCTTTTAATACTATTTCACTCAGCACATTAAAAAGTTATGGTTAAAGGCTATTTTTAAGTATACTAGAAACTGTGCCTTCTCAGCAATCCATACTTTTCGGAATATTGTTTTCTTACCTTCTTTTAGTGGTGAATTTTGCCGCTTTATCTCAAGCGATTGAGAATGCCCTGTATATAGTGGATGAAAATGATCGACCACTTCTGGGTGCTACAGTCTCCACCGATCAAAATCAAATAGCCATTACAGACATCAACGGAAAAGTGCGGTTGAGCTGCTCCTGTGATACCTTGAAAATCAACATCTCATTCATAGGCTATCAGATTTATGAAAGTGATTTAGCTATGATGGGACCAGAAACAACTATTCGGCTAGTTCCTTCGGAACAGATCATGCAGGAAGTGATAGTTAGTGGTTCGTCCACTAAGGAGCAGCTTAATGAGCTTTCCACTGGTATGAAAACGATCAATATGGAAAGTATTAGCCAACTCCCCTACCTACTAGGTGAGCAAGATCCAGTCAAATACATCCAAACTCTCCCAGGGGTCTCTACGGGTGCAGATGGCAACAATGGCTACTACGTTCGTGGTGGTGGTATCGATCAAAACAAAATCATGCTCGATAATATTGAGCTTTATAATACTAACCACCTTTTTGGATTCTTTTCAATGTTTAGTGGCGATGCGGTGGACAGGGTCGATTTTGTAAAAAGTGGATATTCTGCTTCTGAAGGTGGACGATTGTCATCCATGCTGCATGTCCATTCTCAGAATCCTAACAACAACGAATTGACCGGAAGTGCAGGTATTGGCCTGCTTGCCGCAAAACTGCACCTAGAAGTGCCTGTAATAAAAGAGCAATCTTCGATTATGATTTCAGGACGCAAATCATACATTGATCTGATTACACAAAATCTCGTGAAAGAGGGATCTCAGCTCCAGCGCAGGACTGATTACAAATTCGGAGATCTGATGATGAAATACCAGCATCAACTGTCTGCAAAACATCAACTATCCGCGACGGGCTTCATCAGCACCGATGATTACTATTTCAGAAATACTCGGGCGTATGCCAATGCATTCTATTGGAAAACGAGCAATGCAGGTATCTCTTGGAAGTGGTTGCACTCTGACCTGCTCAGCGGGGAAGTCTACTACACAGTGGGTGATTACACGCAAAGATTCCTAGCAGACATTAGTGGCTACAATGTGTCCATGAGCTCCCACATCAAAGATATGTCGGCAGGAAGTAAAAATTATTTAACACTTAATCGTCACGAAATCACTTTTGGATTGC
>JBLIFO010000261.1:0-3655 GCA_047633875.1 Marinoscillum sp.
ATCAGACTTTTGCGATTGACAACACAGTCTTCTCGGAGTTTTTCACGCATTCTCAATATGCGGCGCTTAAGACCAAAGATGCGATAGTCGATCAGTTCAGGAATAAATTAGGTAAGCGACCATCTGTAGATATAAAGAATCCTGACATACAATTTGACTTATACGCTTACCAAGATCAGTTTACCATTTCATTAGATAGCTCAGGCGACACGCTCAATAGACGAGGCTATCGGGAGCCGGGACATGAGGCGCCTATGAGCGAGGTTCTGGCGGCAGGCTTACTCAAACTCGCCGGATGGAACAAAGACATTCCATTGGTGGACCCGATGTGCGGAACAGGTACTATCCTGATAGAAGCCGCACTCATGGGGCAAAATATGCCACCGCATATTCACAGAGATCATTTTAGCTTTAGAAATTGGAAAAACTTTCAGCCCACGCTTTGGAACAACGTGAAGTCAGCGGCTATGTCGGGCATCAAGAAAAATCCACTCAACATCCGTGGTGGAGACATAGATGGAGAATCCATTGGTAAGGTGAAGCGTACACTGAGAAAGTTTAAACTGAGGGATGTAATTACCGTGCAGCAAGGAGATATGGCTGACTTCAAGCCTGATACCTCCAGCGGACTATTCATTTGTAATCCACCTTACGGTGAACGAATTGGTAGAGATAACACCAATGAGTTTTACGGGAAGATCGGCGATACTTTAAAGAACAATTTTACTGGTTTTGATGCGTGGATTCTTAGCTCCAATATGGAGGCATTCAAACACATGCGACTGAAAACTTCTAAGAAAATCGTACTTTTTAACGGTCCTTTAGAGTGTAAATTCCAAAAGTACGAAATGTATCAAGGTAGTCGTGAAACATCCTGATTTGTGATTTTTAATCTGCAGTTCGTTTGCAACCAAGTAAAAAAGTAAATCGCAGGCCTCACCATTCAAGACAAGAAACTCACCCAAGAGATCACTGAAGAACTCACAGTACCTGTGGTAGAAGTCACTCAAAAGCTGGATGGATGGAAACGCTCTTTTCGATGCTGCCCAATATGGCCTTAGCGACTATTCCTTTTAGCATCTTCATGTTTGCGGCAAAGGGCATGCAGAAGCTCTTCTTGAGACTATTTAGAAAATCAACCAAAAACAAGCACTTGAAAACCTCTTTGGTACGATCATCTATTACATAGTAATGGGTTCATGGCTTTTTATCATACTCGAAGTTCTAGGGCTGGACAAAGCAGTGACCTCTCTCCTGGCTGGCGTAGGTGTTGTAGGTCTTGCGTTGTGATTTGCTTTTCAGGATATTATGGCAAATTTCATTTCAAGGATTATTTTGGCATTTCGTGCCCCAGTTCAGATAGGAGACATTGCTAAAATCGGCGGCTACACCGGAACTATAACGCGAACGAACCCAAGGGTTACTGTTATCTAGACTTTCCAAGGTCAGGAAGTCTATGTTCCAAACAAAGATGTGTTGCAAAATCCTATTGAAAATCTTTCTAAACTAGGTCAATTAAGAATTGACATTCCCGTGGGGATTTCCTATGCTGATGATCTACAAAAAGTAGAGGACCTTGTCTTGAAGACAACCAAAGGAATGGATGATGTCATTAGACATGAAGATATGATCTTCAATTACACAGCTTTTGGTGATAGTTCTATCAATTTCGAAATCAAGTATTGGATTAACTATCCCGGGCCTCCCTCTATTTTCGAAATGACTTCACGTGGAGTAAAAGCAATAAAAGCTGCCTTTGACAAGGAAGGCACCACCATTCCATTCCCTATTCGCACATTGGATTTCGGTATAAAAGGTGGCGAAAAGCTATCTGAGATGAAGCTGAAGTCAGGGGATTGAATCTGGCCAATCTACGTTTGAATCACCACGGAAATGTGCTAATAAGCGTGTGGCATATACCAAGGCTAGCTCGGTCGTCTAATTCATAAATATTACTAATACACAAAATAATAAACATAAATGTTTAATTATGTTTATTGCCCATCTGACAGACCAAATTCTCCGTTAGGTGAAGAGCATGAAAACCCTAAGCCACCTAGCAATCTGTATTCTTACAATCCTTCTGATAGCTGGTAATCAGATAGGCGTCACATCCGCGCTGTGTACACAGGGAACAGAAAAAACTTGTGAACCCGTGGTAGAGATTGTAGAAGAGCGCTTAGGCACTCAATCTTACGTTTCACAAATCAAACGTGAAATAACTGTTCAAAGCCACTCAAAAAATTCGCATCGTTACCCACGCTTAGCCCCAGTTTCTCCATTCTCTCCATCAGTCAACATGCACATCCCACGGATGATCGCATATTGCTGTTTCTTGCTATAAGCAAATTCACATCCCCTCTTCCTTGTCATCCAGTTATCGATGACATACTCCATTCTCTTATTGAAGTATTAGTTCATTTAAACATTTGAGCAATGAAAAACAAGGCTACAATGCTAGAGTACTGTAAGCAAATTTTGAAGGCTGTCCATTTTGATCAGCAGCTATTCAAAAAGGAATACAGAAAATCACTGAAGTGGTTGCAAAGACCAGATGCTAGTGAGCTCAAATCTTGGATTCGAAACGAATTCAAATCCACACAAACAACCAATTAAACTTCCAAAATCATGAAGATTTTCATCAATATATTTTTCTTAATTGTTCTCATCGTACCAGGATATAGTCAGACCAATGGTGCCAAAAAATTTGACAACTTAAATGAGGCTTTGAAAAACTCGGAGCAAGTAGAATGGCTTGCACTAAACAATCAGCAGCTTAGTGATTTTCCATTGGAAATCCTGTCTTTCAACAATCTCAAATACTTGGATCTCAGTGGTAATAACATAGCACAACTGCCCGAGGAGATAGCTCTGTTGCAAAATCTTTTCTATTTAGATCTTTCTAGCAATAGAATCTCTGTGCTACCACAAGGCCTAGCTAAAATTACGGGATTAAGGAATGTCTACCTGGATTACAACACTTCCTTAGACTTAGAGACGGATTTCCAAATACTGAGTCAGTTGCCCTTACTGCAGGTTTTGGATATAAGTGGTGACAATATCACCTCTTTGCCTAGCACTATCGGAATGTTGAAAAATCTGGAATATTTGGGGCTTTCGGACAATACTATCTCAAGTCTCCCTGTTGAGTTTGCTTTGATGGAAAACCTCCAAGTACTCTACGTAGAGAACAACTACAACTTTGACCTGAATTCCAATCTTTCAATACTTAGTCGTTTACCAAAACTGCGCGAATTACATCTCGCTGGTGACCAAATGAGCCAGTTACCTCCTGCCATTAGCACTTTAAAGGCGTTGGAATACCTGGATCTACGCAATAATAAAATAGCTGATTTGCCACCTGAGGTTTTTTCCATGGACAAGATTAAGCTCATAGATGTGACGGACAATAAGATGCCTCATCTACTCTTGGACATGTATCGTGACAATCTAGCACCCACAATCAGATTCAAATTTTAACCCTTAAATCTCATAATTATGAATATATACAAATTTCTTTCTATCCTCCTAGCATCCACCATATTGATGAGTTGCTCGGTAGTCCGCCAAGGTGAAATAGGTATGAAGCGCCGCATTGGGAAACTAGATCAGAATATCATCTTACCAGGCGCAGTGGGCTACAATCCATTCATTA
>JBLIFO010000262.1:0-3607 GCA_047633875.1 Marinoscillum sp.
AAAAGCAATTCTTTTCATATCAATCATTAACTAATCCTACGTAAGTTACGTATAAAACCAACCAATTGGATTTAACGTTTAATTATTTAAATGATTCTACCTTCTCGAACGAATAATCTCCTTAAAACTCTATTAAATATTGTTATTTTCTTATCTTATTTCAGTCTTGTTGTGCAAAAACTTTCTTTAAAAGATCGGTAGTACGCTGTACGGGATCCTTACGAATAGCCTTTTCTTGATCTGCTACTAAGCTAAATAATCCCTGCAAAGCACGCTCAGTTGCGTAATCTTCTAGGCTTGGATTCACATCATCCACAAATGGAATTTTATTGTAAGTAGTGATCAAGTCACCATAATATTTGGTTGCCTTGGTATTGTCTAATGCTTTCTTGATAACAGGTAGAAACTTAGCTTTCAAATCTGCTGAGGTATTGGCTTTTAAATATGCTGTGGCTGCATTGTCATCACCCTTCAAAATTCCCCAAGCATCTTTAACACTCATACCGCGAATCGCATTTATAAATATTGGTGCAGCTTCTTTGGCGGCTTGTTCCGCGCCTTCATTGAGTGTTTTTACAAATTTATCCACCTCCCCGCCAAGTCCTAAGCTGCGCAGCTTGTCTTCTACTTTTTGTACATCAGGTGGGAATGGGATTTTAATAGCTGGATTTCCGAAAAATCCATTTGCTTGTGAAGCTTGTGAAGTACTGACATTTGTACCTTTTATCAAAGCTTCTTTGAGTCCAGAGATCACTTGATCAGTGGTGAGCTCATCGGTTTCGAGGTAATCACCAATTGTCTGTTGAATTTGCTGTACTGTACAGCTGGAAAAAACCAAAAGAAGAACGAAGAGCTTAAGTATTCTCATTGTATGAAGTTTATATCTATTTTGCGGACGTAAATTTAGTTGAATAACCCAAAAGTATATTCAGAGACGTAGAAGATATGGCGGCTATAGCAGAAATTATATCCATTGGTGATGAAATCCTTTATGGGCAAACTTTAGACACTAATTCACATTGGATAAGTGGGAAATTGGATGAAATCGGCATTAAAGTGCGTAGGAAAATCACCATAGGTGATGAACGCGAAGAGATACTTTCAGCTCTCAGAGAATCATCTGAAAGAGTAGATATTATATTGATCACAGGTGGCTTGGGTCCAACAAGCGACGACCTTACTAAGCCACTACTTGCTGAATATTTTGGAGTGGGCTATACATTTTATCCTGACGTACTAGAGCACATCACTGAGCTATTCAATAGACGTGGGAGAGAAGTGACTGAAGTGAATCGACTCCAAGCTGAACTTCCGTCTAATTGTGTGAAGATCCACAATCCTTTAGGCACGGCTCCTGCTATGTGGTTTGATGAGAACAATACGATATATGTTTCCATGCCTGGCGTTCCTTATGAAATGAAGCGAATGATGGAGGAGACTATTCTTCCTAAACTTCATGAAAAATTCAATGACACAGTAATTCATCACAAAATTGTGAAGACTGTTGGGATAGGGGAGTCGTCTCTTTCTGAGATGATTGTGGATTGGGAGAAAGAATTGCCCAAGAATATCAAGCTTGCCTATTTACCTACTTTTGGTCAAGTAAAGCTTCGCCTTACTGCTATAGGTAATGATCTCGGTCTATTGGAAGCTATTGTAGATAAAGAGGTCAAAAGTCTGATACCCATTATAGAAGAATATGTCTATGGCTATGATGATGATGAGCTGGAAAAGGTAATTGGAGATATGCTTTTGCGTGCAGATCAGACAATTGCGTTTGCTGAGAGCTGTACCGGCGGTTACATTTCACATTTGATTACTTCTATTGCAGGCAGTTCAGCTTACTACCTAGGCAGCATCGTATCATATGCTTATGATGTGAAAGTCAATTCTTTAGATGTTGACCGTCATATGATGGAAACTGAAGGTGCAGTAAGCGAAGGAGTGGTCCTGCAAATGGCAAAAAGTGTGAGAGAAAAACTTGGCGCTGATGTAGGGCTGTCAGTAAGTGGTATTGCCGGGCCAGGTGGGGATACCGAAGATAAACCTGTGGGAACGGTATGGATCGCCTATTCTGATAGGTACAAAACCATCGCTAAGAAATTTAATTTTACCAAGAATAGAGAACTCAATATTAAGCTCAGCGCTCTGACCGCTCTCAATATGTTCAGAATCAACTTTTCAGGGAATTAGCGGAAATAAGTAACTTTACGCCACCCAAAAATGAACAATTAACAAAATATTCTATGGCTATTGTGGAGTTATTGATGCCCAAAATGGGCGAGAGTGTAATGGAAGGCACCGTGCTTTCTTGGCTCAAAGCTGTTGGTGATACTATCGAGGAAGATGAATCAATATTGGAGGTAGCCACAGACAAGGTGGATACTGAAATTCCTTCTACACATGGAGGTGTCTTAAAGGAGATTCTGGCCCAAGAAGGAGATGTTGTCGAAGTAGGCAAACCAATTGCTATTATTGAAACCGATGTAAAAGCAACTACTTCTTCAAAAACAGAAGCTCCTGAAGAAAGTACTCATGATGCAGTTGCGCAAGCAGAACAGATTATAGAAAAAGCCAAGGGCACTATTGCCACAGCGATTCCCGCCAAAGTAGGGGATAAATTCTTCTCACCATTGGTTAGGAATATAGCGAAAGAGGAAGGAGTCAGTATAGAAGAACTTTCTAGCATCAAAGGATCGGGAAAAGATAATCGCGTTACAAAAGAGGACATCCTGAACTATTTAAAGGCTAAAAATCATAGTCCTGCACCTGTAGAAATAAAAACAAAACCTACCCCAGCTCCTGCACCTGTAGTGATGAGCGGAGAGGATGAGATCATCCAAATGGATCGCATGCGCAAAATGATTGCTGAGCGCATGTTGGCTTCCAAACAAATTGCTCCACATGTTACTTCTTTTGTCGAAGCAGATGTCACTGAAGTCGTTCTTTGGAGAGGTAAAATGAAAAAGGTCTTTGCTGAGCGAGAGGGACAAGTATTGACGTATACGCCCATCATGATCGAGGCGGTAGTGAAAGCCATCAAAGACTATCCGATGATCAATATCCAAGTAGATGGTGACAAGATCATCAAGAAGAAAAGTATCAATATTGGACTGGCTGTGGCATTGCCATCTGGCAATCTTATCGTGCCTGTGATTCATAATGCAGACCAACTGAGCTTATTAGGTATTACTAAAAAGGTAAATGACCTAGCACGACGTGCAAGAGAAAATGCTTTGAAACCAGATGACCTACAGGGAGGAACATATACCGTGTCCAATGTAGGCTCATTCGGAAACGTAATGGGAACGCCTATCATCATGCAGCCACAAGTTGGAATTCTCGCCTTAGGGGCTATTCAGAAAAAGCCAGCGGTCATCGAAACACCACAAGGTGACTTCATTGGTATCCGACATAAGATGTTTTTGTCACATAGCTACGACCATAGAGTAGTGGATGGGGCTTTGGGAGGGATGTTCGTTCGAAGAGTAGCTGATTACCTCGAAGCTTTCGATAAGAATAGAACCATTTGAGAAAATGAGACTTCATAAAATAGCCTCATTCTGAAAGGGATGAGGCTATTTATGTTTATGCGATACATTGCCAA
>JBLIFO010000263.1:0-3592 GCA_047633875.1 Marinoscillum sp.
CCTCAATGGCTACTTTGGCTTTGAATTCGCTACTGAATTTCCTTCTCGTTTTTTTCATTGTTCTCTTCTAAGTTAATTGTTAAAAATCAACCTTAGTGAGTGGTCCTATTTACGGGGAGTATTATAAAGAACCAAAAATACCTGGAGTACTACCAGGTGCTACAAAAGAGCTAAAACTTCTAAATCAAGGTGATAGAAGAGTTTCTATAGAAAGTAGTTCTCCTAAGTTGTTGATGGAATTCCAATCTGGACCTGATGTTCCTTTGAAACCTTTGGAATTGACAAATGTGCATGAGGCACCTGTTGATAGTTATGTCTCCATGCGTGTAGATAGCGCAACAGAAGTTCTATCTTCTTGGTCTATAGAAGTGAAAGACAATAAAGGTGTAATTCAAAGATTTGGACCCTATACAGAAGACGAGGCAAGTATCCCAGGTAAGAATATCTTAGGAACACGCACCAATGGGAATTTCAAAGTAACCATGATAGGCTTGGCTAATAATGGAACGAAAATAGTTCAAGACACTACCATTCAAATGGTACTATGGAAACCAAAAGTAGATGAACAAGGTATTCGCTACAGTGTAGTTTATGGTTTCAATGATTCCAACGCTACAGATATCTATTACAAATATCTTACAGATATAGTGGCACCTCAAATTACCGAAGGAGCTACAGTGATTCTTCATGGATATACCGATGTAATTGGTGACCCTGCCTACAATCAAAAACTATCGCTTGCACGTGCAAATGATGTAAGAAGCATCCTTGAGAAGAGTCTTGCCATATCAAAAACTAAGAATATTACTTTCAGAGTGATAGGCTTAGGTGAAAGTATTGGAGATATGCCATTTGGAAATAAACTTCCAGAACAGAGATTTTACAACCGTACGGTAATAATCGATATTATACTTTTGAAGTAAATCAATAGACCTTCATTACCATTTGGAAAGCTGTCTGATGAAAATCAGGCAGCTTTTTTTAATGTCCCTTTCAGGGAATTAGACATTAATTAACCGCAAATATTTGAGTGAATTTTCAGTATAAAAATTCGAATGATCTGTGATTCATGTAAGTCCAACTTTTTTATGTGTAACAATAATGATCACACTAGACATTATTTTCGCACTCTAAATGGTTTATACCTACACAATCAAAATTGACTTCTGAAATGAAAAGAATAATCCTTCTATCGAGTTTAATATTTTTGATCTTCCAGTTTGACGGGCGAGCTCAAGAAAAATATGGTCAGGCACTTAATTTAGGCTTAGGCATAGGTGGATATGCTGGCTATTTTAGTTATTCAGGCAGGGCTCTTCCAGTATTCAATATCAACTATGAACTGGATGTAGCTCCTAATTTTACCCTTGCACCTTTTGCAAGTCTCTATACTTACACCGACAGACGCTACTGGGGCAACATTAGTAATCCTGACAGATACTACAAGTACAGAGAAGTGGTAATGCCTATCGGTATCAAAGGATACTATTACTTGGATGACATTATTGACCTTACGTCAGAATGGGATGTTTATGTTGGAGGATCTGCAGGCATTGCGTTGGTCAGCTCATCATGGGAAGATGGTTATCTAGGAGATAAAAATTATTATCATTCCGGCAGCCCGGTTTTCTTTGACATTCACATTGGAGGCATGTATCATTTGAATAGTAAAATGGGAGTTTACATCGATTTATCTAGTGGTATATCCACTATTGGGGTACATTTGCGTTGATACTTTCTATCTCAATTAATTAACAACATGAAACCGATTCAGCAATCAATCGGTTTTTCTATTTCAGCTCAGAAAACGCTATTGAGTGAAGTTTACCAATTGACAAATGATCTAGACAACAAAGTCCATGCAATCGTCTAAAATTGCATCAGCCATGGAGCAATCAATATTTCTAGATCATAAATTCCTTGATTTTCATACCCATAGTATGCGACATTCAGAAAGTGTGGATGTGATGGAAATAGTATCGATACATCCAGGCAAGGATCGTGAATACCAATACTTCACTGTTGGCCTGCACCCTTGGTGGACAGTAAATACCGTTTCCACTGACCAAAAAGCGATGTTTGCTTCTTTGCTTCCGTTACCTAATTGTCTCGCTATGGGTGAGATGGGTCTTGATCAACTCAAAGGTCCTACGTTGGATGTGCAAATGGATGTACTTAGAAGTCAGTTAGTTATAGCTCAGGGATTAAACAAGCCAGTGATCATACATTGTGTCCGAGCGTTTGACCAATTGATTAAGATCAAAAGGGAATTTCCTGATATTAAAAAATGGTGTGTACATGGCTATGGTCGTCATTCGATCCTCGCCAAGCAGTTGATTGATCAGGGCTTCTATCTATCATTGATGCCTTCTAAGCCTGACAAGTATGTGGATTGGTTCGCTTCACTCCCACTAGACAAGCTATTTTTAGAAACTGACAGTATGCCAGATACCACTATCTTAGATGTTTACAATGATGTATCTGCTTTGACAGGCATATCAGTAGATGAGCTAAAGAGACAAATGAATAGTAACGCAAGAGAATTTTTTGGAAGATGAGTGATTGGTTAGAAAGAACGGAGTTGCTCATAGGAGCCGAGGCACTTATGAAACTTCATAATGCACATGTATTGGTGGTAGGCTTAGGTGGTGTTGGTAGCTACGCAGCGGAGACCCTAGTCCGCGCTGGATTGGGCGAGATTACAATCATTGATGGCGATGAGGTAGATCCAACGAATAAGAATCGCCAGCTCCAAGCATTGGATTCTACTGCTGGACAAAAGAAAGCGTGGGTACTCAAGGATCGTTTTTTAGATATCAATGCTGAACTAAAAATTCACGTAATTGAGGAATTCATGATGCCAGAAGTCATGCATGAGTTCTTAGTCAAAAATAAATTCACCTACGCGCTTGATTGCATCGACAGCTTTGCTCCCAAGCTTTCCATGCTTCAAACCTTACGCAGATTGAAGTGTAATTTTATCTCTTCAATGGGTGCTGGTGGTAAGCTCGACCCATCCAAAATACGTGTAACAGATCTCTTCAAGACACGTGAATGCAAATTCGCCCAGCAGCTGAGAAAACTACTAAAAGGCAAAGGCGTAACACGTGGTATTCTGTGTGTTTACTCAGAAGAAATACAACAAAAACATTCTCTAAAACTCACGGATGGTTCGAAGTATAAGAAGTCCTTCTATGGCACCATTTCCTACATGCCCGCTATGTTTGGGATGACCATGGCGTCTGAGGCAATCAAGCATATAACTGCTGAAGGCTAAATGGAATGACCGTCCTTACCCAATTTAAGCTCATGATTATAGCTGCCAGCCTGTAAGTCGCTCCACTCCCATCCATCATCTCTAATAAGCGATAGGAGGATTTTCCTTCTGTTAAGGAGTTTGGTAAACTCGTTATTGACATCCTGGTTACTTATAATCGGAATACCAATTTTCACAAGCTCTGCTAAATCATGTTCTGGAGGTGAATCTTCCGCTGGCACTATGAACACCGCAGGAAGTGTAATCAGATAGCTTGAGATTGCTTTCCTCAAACTCATCAAAGTATTGTAAGATGGGCGATTAATTGAAGGAATC
>JBLIFO010000264.1:0-3466 GCA_047633875.1 Marinoscillum sp.
CTAAAAAAATTATTCAATCCGTTATTTCATACTATATGAAAAAGGCATACCTACTTATCATTATTCTGACTTCTATCCTTTTACTTTCAGGGTGCTATTGCGGGTTTAATCAGAACAATGCAGATTGTTATACAAGGTGTTCTGGATATGATCAAAATAGTTTTTCAATTGATGATTATTCGAAAGATGATTTTGGATGGGATAACGTTAAACTTGACACCATCGGAGATACCATTCAAATAAATTATTTCATATATTCAGATGAATATCTAATTATACTAAACCTGTTACTCAACAATAATGAAGTTGAAATAGATTCAATAAATTCCTATGTACAAGACAAAAATCAAAACAATAAATTCAGATTTAACAAAGAATCATTTAAGGTCAACCAATTCATTCTGACTGAAAATCAATGTTGTAAGGATTATCCTAATGGATGTTCCTACCCTATGGCACCAGGAACATTAACTACTGAATTTGAAAGCATTATAACATCTGAAAGTGGTACCAATAAAAACCTAACCCTTCGAATTGGCTTTCAAACTTTAGCGAAAGAGGATTGTGAGTGCTGATTATTCAATTTAACCCTCTTGGGCTGTAATCACCCAATTAAAAGTGTCTGAGATACAGCCCTTGGTCAATACCACCCAAAACAATTGATCCAGTTTTAGAGTATTTCTCCCATGATTGATAAAAAAAACACTCCAGTTTTTAGCTCAGCTAAAATCGAATAACTCCAAAGAGTGGCTTGACGAAAATAGATCAAATTATACTAATTCTAAAGAAAACCTGCTGGTGTTGACCCAAACGCTTATCCACTCAGCTGCTGCATTTGACCTTAACATCGCTGAGGCACATCTAGATCCTAAAAAGTGCATCACACGGTTAAATCGTGATTTGAGGTTTTCCAAAGACAAAACCCTCACTAGCGCGGAAGTTTCTTCCGTGCTTTACTAAGCCAAGATTCCCTACGGGAATGACTGCAGGGGGGTGTGGTCACCGCCAACTTAAAAATCTTCTCCCTCTCTTTCCTACCCACCAGTCACTCCGCAGGAGACTTGGCAGTGCTACCTTCACCCTAATGCCAAGATGCCTACGGCATGACTCTACAGCGACCCCATTTCCTTGGTCTGTGGCACACAGAACAACAAACCGTATTAATGGTCTGTGAGACACAGACCTTGGGAAAGGCGACTCTAAGTGAAGGGTAGTCAATCTTATTTGACTTTTAGTCTCACACTTTCATATCCTATGAAACTGATATCCAATTCCTCAGATTCACTTGCTGCTACTTTGAATTGACCCTCTAGGTTGGAGACCGTGCCTCTGTTAGTTCCTGCGACTACAATGTTTGCGCCGGGCAATACCTTGCCTTCAGAGCTATAAACAGTACCTGACCATTGCCCACTAGTGTACCCATACTGCGCATCTACTTTGAGTTGGCCATTTTGTGGATCTGTCCTCATATAGAGAACGCGTCTCTCTTTGCTATTGTCTGTGTTTTTCATATTTGGATCTAGTGTAAAAGCAATCGGCATCACCATTCTTACACGGACTGGTTTCCCTCTTTGAGAACCTGGCTTGAAAGCAGGTGCGTTTTGTACTACACGTACCGCCTCAGTATCACAGCCAGCACCTATACCTTTCACGCTCTTCACTTCTGATAGACTACCATCTGTTTCCACCACAAACTGTACATACACGCGTCCTTCTACACCCATTTCTCGGGCTTGCTCTGGATATTTAATTTCATTCCCCAGATACTGGTAGAAGGCATCGATACCACCTTCAAATTCTGGTTGCTCCTCTACAATTGTAAAGACTTCACCTTCTTGTTTCGACTTTTCCGATAGGTAGTCAAAATTAGTTCCGTCCTTTTTGATGGCTATATAGATCGCTTTATTCGCCTTATCTACATTCATCGAATGAATGGTCTTAGGATCCAAATCTTGTAGCTCTTCGATGTTTGACATTTTATCGCCCTCTAGGATTTCTACCTTCATGAATGAAAGATCTTCTTTGATTTCAACCAGGTCCACCTGCATGTCAGCGGGCAATTGATCAAAGGTGATGAGGTTGCTTTGGCTACCCATTTTTTTGATTTCCTGATCCACTTCTTCACTACATGCAAATACTACGAAGAGCGTTGCACAGATCATTGATAATGCTCCAAGCTTCCAGGGGCTCACTTTTTTTGTTTGTTGTTTCATTGCTAATAGTCGTTTTAAGATTAAACCGTCATGAAACGAGCTGGCCAAGCTCAGTCCATTTGACTTTAAAGTAGAACTGATCAGTATAGACGAGTACCGCTCAACGTTGTACGACTTTAGTGCGTAAGCATCAGCTTGATATTCGTGTATTTTTTTAATTTCTTTATTGATAAACCAAGAAGAAGGGAGCCACCAAAAGCAAACTTTGAAGAGCTCGAAGAGTACGAGATCATAAGAGTGACCCAATGAGGCATGCGCTTGCTCGTGTCTCAAAATCACATCATAATCTTGCTGGCTTTTATCGACCTCTTCACTCAAGAAAATCCAGTTGAAGAAGGTGAAACTTCCATTGATATTTTTGACTTTTCTGATGTAGAGATCATTGAATTTTTCATAACTACTCTTTCGCTCTAAGTAGACGAGATAGCCAACACTGCCGAGGAATTTGATCAAAAAGAAGATCGTGATTGCCGCATAGGTCCAAATCAGCCAGCTAAAATCAAAACCCGATGATTCTGGTATAGTTGTAATAGACATGGCTTCAAGCTGGATGGTACCTACAGGAGCCACGGCAAGGGGCTCAACATTATTGAATAAGAGCTTTGGAAGCTTAAGTAGAGGTATGGTAAGTGACAAAAGGGTAGCACCAATTAGGTAAAAACGCATTTTAGCATATTGGCGCTCTTGACGTAGGAAAATCCAATAGCCAAGTATCAATACCAGATGGATGATCGAGAGTTCCAGTATATAATTGCTCATGATTCTTTGTCTTTAAGTTCTTTGAGTAATTGCTCTAATTCATTGAGGCTCAGACTCTCTTCCTGCGTGAAGAAGGAAACCATTTGCTGATAAGATCCACTGAAGTAGCGCTTCACAAAGCCTTTCATGAATGATTTGGTGTAGGCATCCTTGGTAATCAATGGATGATATTTATGCGACTTGCCATGCGCTTCATATCCTACAAATCCTTTCTGTTGTAAAATTCTCACGATGGTAGAAACCGTATTGTAAGCGGGTGCGGGCTCAGGTAGTTTAGGGATCACATCCTTCACAAAGGCTGAGTCCATGTCCCAGAGTACTTGCATGATTTCTTCTTCAGCTTTGGTTAATTCTTTCATTATTGGTCTGTTTATTCGGGCGTATAACTAAATCCTTAGTTCAAAACTAAAAGCTTAGTTTGAGTAAACCAAATATTATCAACTAAATATTTAGTTGATAAAAAATTACTTTAGAAACAGTTCTAGAAAACTCAG
>JBLIFO010000265.1:0-3464 GCA_047633875.1 Marinoscillum sp.
ATACCTTCTCGTTCTTCGGCATTCTCTTTGTCCAGCACAATGATACAGGCTGGAATACCAGTGCCATAAAAAAGGTTAGCGGGTAATCCGATAATGCCTTTGATCAACTTTCTTTTCAGGATATTTTCTCGGATGCTGGCTTCCGCATTGCCTCTGAATAAGACCCCGTGAGGTAGAATAACCGCAGCTTTACCAGTGCTTTTGAGGGAGGCAATGATATGTAGAAGAAAAGCATAGTCACCATTCTTGGCAGGAGGCTCACCAAAGCCAACAAAACGATTGTATTCATCCTCCATGGCAACAATTCCATTACTCCAGTTCTTGGTAGAGAATGGAGGATTAGCCACCACATAATCGAAGCGTTTCAGGCTACCATCTTTCTCTTTAAACTGTGGGTCTGCCATGGTGTTTTTACCAGCAATAGCTGCTTCAGGATAGCCGTGCAGCCACATGTTCATAATGGCGAGTCCTTTGGTGGCGATGTCTTTTTCTTGTCCGTAAATGGATAGCCCATGCTTCGATTCTTCCGCTACTTTCAACAAGAGTGACCCACTGCCGCAGGTCGGGTCATAGACCGTAAATGAAGGACGGTCAGCCTTGTCAACATCAATCACTTTAGACAGAATACGAGATACTTCAGCAGGCGTATAAAATTGCCCTTTAGACTTACCTGACTCCGTTGCAAAGTGACGCATGAGGTACTCATAGGCATCACCCAAGACATCATCGTCTTCAGCTCTGTTATTCTTGAAGTTCAATGAAGGGTTCTCAAATATAGCTACCAAGTTAGAAAGGCGATCTACCTTCTCCTTGCCCGATCCCATTTTTTCGTCATCATTGAAGTCAACAAGTTCCATCGCTCCATCGAGTCCATTGGCTGCAAAAAGAGGTCGCAAAATCTCCTTGTTGATTCGATCTCCGATATCTGGTTGACCTTTCAGTGCCACCATATCCTCAAACGTAGCCCCTTTCGGCACTTCAATGAGGCTATTACTTTGGTTGCCGTATTTATCGGAAACGTACTTCACAAATAGCATTGTCAGCACGTAATCTTTGTATTGGGATGCGTCCATTCCTCCTCGCAACTCATCGCAGGAAGCCCAGAGGGAGGAGTAGAGGTCGGATTTTTTGAGAGCCATTTTGCAGTTTAGTATTGGGAGGCTCAAATTACATCAGAATAAAGAGGAAAGCAATGTGGGGAATACCTATTTCACTTATTCGTTTTTATCCGAATTGATTTGGTAGATTTATTTCGATTAAACTGAAGACAAATATCTTTATTAAACAGAAGGAAGGGCAAATATTCTAATACCAAAAGCTGTGCGAATAGCACTGCGTTAGACATCAGAATTCCTTTAAATAAGAAACCATGTTTAAATCCTTCATGACAACTGTATTATCGTTAATTACTCTGTTCGCTATATGTCAAGATGTAAAAACAAGTGATGGAGTCGTAGTTGGAGATAGGGAATACATTATTGCTTCATACGCAGCAAGGTATAATCCAACTACCATGAAAGGTAAAGTAGAGATTGATCCCTATGATTTTTATGCTTGTTTTTGTGACAATGTGATCCCTCATATTCACAGTCGTGATCTGATTCCATCGATGAAGTCAGGTAATATTCAATCTCTACTTCTAAATGAAACCTACAGTAGATATCTATCAATTTGTTTCGACAGGCATTTGAAACTGGATGAAGATTTCAGAACGTCAGACTTGGAATACAGCGAGGAAACTTTGAAGGTCATGAAAAAAGCTTGTTTGAACGAATTGCGATCAAATCCTGAGATAAAGGGCAACTTGACTGAACTGATGATGATAGACCTTTGTGACTGTATGACGGAAAGAGTATCTGAAAGAGATATTAAAATGAGTGAATTGCAGAAGTTTGACAATACCGACACAGAAGCTTACAACGAGATAGGCATGGCTTGCCTTGATGAAATCACTTCCAAGTATAACCAACCAAGTTCAATTGAAAAGCCCAAAATTGTTGGTAGCCCAACTAAAATTACAATACCACTAATATATATATCTGGAGAAGGATACAAGGTCAAAATTCAGTTTGGTTCGATAAAGAGGTACTTCTTAATCGACACAGGGGCAAGCGACCTTGTAATAACCGAAGAACTCGCTTCAGAATTAATGAGTGAAGGGGTAATCTCTGAGTATGATTATTTATCAAAAGAGGACAGAATACTGGCTGACGGAAGTATCATCACTGTCAAAAGGGTGAGAATTAAAGAGCTTGCAATTGGCGCTTACAAGGTTCAAAACATTGAAGCTTCTATAGTGGAGAATGGGTCTCCGTTGTGTGGAATGGAACTGTTGAATACTTTCAGTAATTGGGAACTTATTCCGAGTAGCAAAGAGCTTCGTTTGTACAAGTAAATTTCTTACCGAACCTCACTCAGGTATTCCTCTGGGTCAATATCTTTATTATTAAAATTAAAAACATAGCTCATACCCTTTCCAAAATCGACCCAAACTGTTACGTTCTTGTCTGTTCTCGTTCCATCAGAAAAAATCATTTCATTTTTGAAGTATAAACCCTCATAGTTCTTACCTTTTACAAGTCTTTTTTCATGAATGACTATCCTATCAATTCCGTCCACTTTATCTGGGTAGGTCTCAAACATTTTTGCGAATTTATTCAGCCTTTCTTGATTCATCTCCATCGGAGATAAACCCTGAATAAGCAAGTTCGAAGATAAAAAATCACCTTTTTTAAAGGCTACTCCCTTTGGATTTTGAACAACTTGCTGTATCATATCCATGGTTCTTTGATCACCGTCCAATCGATTATACAGCGCATTTTTTTCTTCAATAAATTTTTCTTTAGATAGTAACTCATACCCTTCTGGAATTGGCAAATAAAGCCCCAAGCTTTCTGAGTAATAAACATTATCATCAGATTTCTCTTGAACTATTTCAGAATAGTATTCACCACTACATGCAATTAGAATTAACCCAATAAAAAACGAAATAAATGAAAAATAATATTGACTCATAATGCGCCTTTTTTATGCAGATAAAGCTAATGAAAGAGTTTTATCATGTTGAAATATTAACTAAGAAAACGACTACTTTTAAGCCACATGCCTTAAATCAAAATCTGATGTATCTAATTATTCAAATTGCTGGTTGCATAATAGCTGGAATTGGTCTGTCCGTTTTTATAGATCACAAGGCTAAAGATAAAATCTGGCTGGCAGGAATAGCAATCCCCTTTATGTTTCTTGTAATCGTCTTTTTTGCCAAGTATACTCAAACAACTTATGAGATAGGTTCTAACCAAGCCATAGCTCAAACTCTGGGCAGCATGGTAGGTTATATAATTGGAGCTGTGGGTTTCGCTGTAACCTATATCAAAGAGCAAATGAAGAAAATGGGATCAGGCAAGGAAAAGGTTAACAACTAATAAAACACGAATGAGTATAGAAGTCACTAAGCATCTTGA
>JBLIFO010000266.1:0-3460 GCA_047633875.1 Marinoscillum sp.
CTAGAAACGAACTGTTCATCAAAATCTTAAGTGTAGTTTACCTATTCACCAATGGTAATTATTGGATTGCAGCTTTGTTTTTCTCTGCATTGAGTTTCTTTTCTAGTTGGCATCTATTTAAAACAGCTTCCAAAATTTACCCTTCCACCAAACGATCCGCACAAATTGCATTTCTGTTCGTTCCATCTGTGGTCTTTTGGTCATCAGGTGTATTAAAGGACTCTATAATTTTCTCAGCTATTTGTGTGCTCGCAGGAATATTAATCAAGTACCAAACATCAATAAAGGCCTCTTATCGAGAAGTGATCCTCACTTTCTTGTCATTACTGATATTGTTTTACCTGAAGTTTTACCTTTTCGCTTTAGTAACCTTTCTTTTGGCAATAGTGGCAGTGTACTCGTTAATGAATAGACTTTTTAAGAATAAAACTCATAGGATTCTAATCTTTTGTTTGGCTATTATCCTCTTTGGATCACTTGCTACTTTAACTAATCGCAATTTGAATTTTGATCAACTACCTATTTCCATTTTGGAAAGTCATTATAGCTATGTGGAAAATGCTGATTTTCAATTCAGCGAACTTCAAGCCAACTATCCAAGTTTAATCATCCACTTACCCCAAAGCTTAGTCGCTGGACTTTTTCGTCCTTGGCCTTGGGAATCAAATTTTGCCCTAATCATAGCTACTATCGAAAATATGTTGCATCTCTTATTATTGGGTTTTAATATTTACTATTTCCGACAAGTAAGACTAGAGTTCAACACCATCACAGCATTGATTTTCATCACAATCCTTGCCTGTTTCCTTTCTATAACTACTCCAAACTTTGGCACATTGATTCGTTACAAAATTGTGTATTTACCCTTTGTAACTTATCTACTCTTAATCAATCCAATCCAGATATTCTTTCCGAAAGAATAACGCAATGCGTAACTTTGCAACCTGATTTTCAACAACATGGAAAAACCCGTAATCATATTTGGCGCCAAAGGAATAGGCAAAGCAGCATTGGAAATTTTCAAAAGCAACAATGTGGTTGTCTATGGATTTTTAGAAGATGATGCTACCCTTCATGGTAGTGAAATAGATGATGTCACCGTCCTTGGGAAAACAGACGACCATGGATTTGTGAAGCTCATTGGACAAAAGACTGAGGCATTTGTAGCTACAGATGACAACACGCTACGCAAGCAGCAGGTAAAGCAGCTGATGGAAACTCGTAAGGTGATGCCTACGAATGCGATTCATCGTGAGGTAACCATTTCCAATTCTGCTGCAATTGGACATGGAAATTTCATTAATGCAGGCGTGAAAATAGGTGCTGACACTACTATCGGCCAGCATTGCATTATCCATACAGGAGCCATTATAGAACATAAAGTCACGGTAGAAGATTTTGTGCAGATCGGAGCTGGCGCCATCATCAATACCAATGTAGAGATAGCCAAAGAGGCATTCATAGGCAGTGGAGTGGTGATTGTAGCGGGTGTGAAAGTGGGCAAAAAAGCGAGAATAGGTGCCGGGTCTGTGGTTATAGCTGATGTAGCTGATGGTGGCACAGTCTTTGGAAATCCTGCTGTGAAAGTCGGCAAATAAGTATATTGAGTGGGATTAGATCCCTCATTGAAAATACCTTTGGTCAAAACACCTTGCCGAAACAAGGTTTAGTTATGAAAGAAGAATATCTAGTATTACTCTACTATTGCTATGCTAGGATCGAGGATCCTGAAGTATATCGCGAGCAGCATCACCTGAGATGCTTAGAATTAAATCTCAAAGGCAGAATAATCATTGCTGAAGAAGGACTCAACGGTACTGTTTCGGGTCTTCGTGCGGATTGTGAGCAGTACATGATCTATGTAAAATCTGATCTGCGCTTTGCCCATACGGAATTCAAAGCTGAGCCCGTAGAAGGACATACTTTCACCAAGATGCACGTCAGGGTAAAGCCTGAAATAGTGCATGCTAGCTTGAAACATATAGACCCTAATGTGAAAACTGGGGGCTATGTAGAACCTGCAGAATTCAGGGAGATACTGAAAAACCAATCTGATGACACTGTGATTCTGGATGTCCGCTCCAATTATGAACATGAGGTTGGGAAATTCAAAAATGCCCTGACTTTAGACATAGAAAATTTTAGGGATTTCCCTGAAAAGGTAAAAGAGCTAGAAGCCCTCAAAGACAAAAAAATTATCACCTACTGCACTGGTGGTATTAAATGTGAAAAAGCAAGTGCTTTCTTACTTGAGCAAGGTTTTAAAGATGTCCGCCAGCTACATGGTGGCATTATCAAATATGGTATAGAAGCCGGCGGAGAGGATTTTGAAGGCAAGTGCTATGTCTTTGACAACCGCATAGTAAAAGATCTCAATAAGGTAAATCCTTCTGTGATTTCCAGATGCTATGTGACTGGGGCGCCGAGTGATAGAATGGTTAACTGTGCCAATCCTCACTGCAACCTCCACATACCTATGAGCGAGGAAGGAGCCGAAATTTATAATGGTTGCTGCTCGGAGGAGTGCATGAGTAATCCTGACACCAGACCATATGATGGTACAGGTTTCTATCAGAAAGAAATGAATGGCTATAACCCATTCAGAGGGCTGAAAAGAAAACCAGTAGAAGAAAATTAAGATCTAAAAGATAGATACATATGTCACACAAAATATCTGAGACAGACCTCATAGTTAACCCTGATGGGAGTATCTATCACCTCAATCTTAAACCAGAATACCTTTCGGAAAAAATCATCACGGTGGGTGACCCTAGCAGGGTACATCGTGTATCGCGTCATTTCGATAATGTAGAATTTGAGATGAACAAACGGGAGTTCATCACGCATACGGGTGTTTATAAGGGAAAGAGAATTACTGTGATCAGTACTGGTATGGGTACCGACAATGTGGAGATCTTGATGAATGAGCTCGACGCGGTTTTCAATATCGATCTAAAAACGCGAGTACCGTATAAGGAGCTAAAGAAACTCAAGATTGTAAGGGTTGGAACTTCTGCAAGTATTCAAGAATCTATCCCATTAGGCGCCCATGTGATGAGTGAATATGGCATAGGCATGGACCCAATGGCTCATTTCTACCAAATGGAAATGGGCAAAGACGAAATTGCCATTTGCGAGAAACTACAGAAGGCTGTCGGTTTGAATTATCTTCCTTATTGTGTGAAAGGCTCTGAGGAATTATCTGATAAATTCAGAAGCATCACTACCCCAGGAAATACGGTCACATGCCATGGATTCTATGCACCACAAGGAAGAGAGTTGAGAATCCCAATCAAGTTTCCCAATCTCCTAAAAAACCTCAACTATTTCCATGTAGGCGATTTTTGGTTGACAAACCTAGAAATGGAAACGGCAGGTTACTATGCTTTAGCTAAACTACTCGGGCATGAAATGATTAGTCTAAATGCAATCGTTGCAAATAGAATCACAGAAAAATTCT
>JBLIFO010000267.1:0-3450 GCA_047633875.1 Marinoscillum sp.
TGAAAAGAAACAAAGTCTCCATAAACCATTTGATCTGTTTGGCAATCGTAGACTCCATATTCATAGTCTTGCTCTATGTTTCGCTTTTGAAGCTCCGCTTTCAGGAGATAATCTAGAGAGGCCAAGTCTATCTTATAGTTGGTGCGAGCAATGAAATAGTTGCTTGAAAGCTGATCTATTGGATCATTTGAAGGGATATCGTTACCGTTGATCTGGCAAAGTGATTCTACCACATTTCTCATAGCCATCTGAACGGAATGATTGAATTGCTCCTCTTCCCGATCAATCGCTTGCATTACCCAATAGATCTGCACCACCAAAATCGCTATCATAGATAGGGAGCCTAGAGCAACGAGGAATCTGATTGGGGTATTTTTCAATTTATTGACGTCTTTTAGATGAGCTCGAACAGAATTATATGAAGCTCACCGATGTAAAATAGCCTCTTCGCAAATCTTTAAGAAATGCTTAACAACTCATTAACAATCATTAAGGATTCATTAACGCAATTCTGTTGTATTCAAGCTGAATTTTGAAGTCTAACAAAACAAATACAATTATGAAAAAAATGACATTCACACTTTTACTAGGTATTGCCGTAGCGGCGATTGCTTCAGTAAACCCACTTTCATGGACCATGACAAATATTGATTTGGGCGAAGTATCAGTGGGTGAAATCCGAGAGGTAAACTTTGATTTTACAAATGAGTCTATCAATGAAGTAATGATACTTGAGGCGAAAGGTTCTTGCGGTTGTACAGACGTACAATATCCTAAAGAAGCAATTGCATCAGGGGGTACAGCTAGAATTTCAGCGAAATTCACTGCTAAGGGCACAGGCACCTTCAAAAAGAACATTAAGATCAAAATAAACGCTTCTGAAGAGTATACCTATCTGAATTTTCAGGGAGAGGTAAAGGAATAATTTGACTAGGCCATATCAAATATTATAAGATTTGATATGGCCTTTTTTAAGTGCGGGCTATTTCTACTATTTTTGCTTACCACTTTTTGGGAAGTTAGCTCAGTTGGTTTAGAGCATCGCCTTGACAGGGCGGGGGTCGCTGGTTCGAATCCAGTACTTCCCACAAGATTTTCGAAAGCTATCAATTAGAGCATTGTCTTGGCAGGGCGTGGGTCGCTGCGGTTCGTCGCTACGATTCGAAAAGTGACGAAGCTTTGCTTGGCACCATGCAGGCTGAAGCGCCTTCATCCAGTACTTCCCAAATTTAACCTTTTGTTTACTCTTAAGGTTACAAGCTCGGAGCTGAAGGAGTATATGAGTAATTGAATGCTTTTCTGTCAATTTCAGAGTCTGCTAGCATAGCCAAATGCCTGTCTGTTTTCTTTTCTAATTCTACTAATTCATGAAGTTTGCCAGCATCCTTGTAGAGTCCAATTACATTGGCGTAAGTGGCTACTGCACCATATGATGCAATTTTGTAATGTATAATATGCTGTATACCAATTATGATCGCAGCATCTCTAACTTCATTGGTCTTGCATCTGTTGATTATTTTGTTCGATTGGCTCTCCATGAGCCGAATCGCTTCATTCTTTGCGCCCCTTTTCTGTGTGAATAGATCATTAAAAACTTGCTTGAGCACCCATTGATTGTCCTCAGAAGTTTTTTGATATTTTTCAATCAGCTTTACCAGCTGTTGATCTACAGCTTGCAAACGCATTTCCCCCAAAAATTCTGAGAGATGAAGTTCTGCATCATAGAGCTCTCTTAGTTGCTCTATCATCAGGTCGTTGAGGTCTAGTATAGGATTCATAGTGCCACTTGTTTAATTGTGACATGAAGCTAGTTTAAACCCCTATTAAGGGAAATGATGCTTGTTAGCTACGGTTATGATTAAGACTCAAAATGGTAAAGTAGGATCATAGTAGCTGTGTATGCAGGCTTATTATTGCCAACTATTTCCATGCGAGCACCTACTTCGGCCTTGGTGATTCCTCTTAGGTTTGTCACCTTTTCCAAGTGAGCTTTTAATATAAGTTTACTTCCTACTGGCACAGGTTGGTTAAACTTCAGGTTATTCAAGCCGTAGTTTACCATCATTTTCAGATTCTTTGCCTGCAGAATCTGTGCCCACATATGAGGAACTAGAGAAAGCGTAAGATAACCATGTGCTATTGTAACACCGAAGGGACCTGCTTTGGCTTTTTCTTCATCTACATGGATCCATTGATGGTCTAGTGTTGCCTCAGCAAAAAGATTGATTTGATCTTGCGAGATTTCCAATGGTTCGGATTGTCCCAAGTCTTGGCCAACATACTTTTCAAACTCCTCAAAACTACCTATTACAATTGCCATGATAAAAAAGTGAATGGTTTAGGGGTGAAGTTAATCATCTTAGGACTTAGTAAAAAAGCCGAGTTAATAAAACCAGTGATGTGAAGTGACGTTACTGAAAGTAAGTAAAGCCAAAACTTATCTATTAGTTTTTCATCATGAATCCTTAGCTTTATCTAAACCTAAAACACCCCGTAAAATGAAAATTCGTAACATACTTGTCCCAGTTGATTTTTCAGAATGTTCGAAAAATGCATTAAGAATTGCCATAGATCTTGCGACACACTTAGGCGCAAAAATTCACATGGTAAACGCCGTTCATGCCCATCATCCCAATGCAGAATTTGTAGGTAGTGGGTTGATTGACTCTATCGTGGCAGATTATGAAGCTCAGGTAAAGGAGAGTTTCAAGGAACTAGAGTCGGAAATTGTAGAGCTCCAGAATGTGCCGCATGAGGCAGATCGGTTTTTGGCATATCTCACTGATGCAATCTATACGGTCACTAAGCAAAAGGATATTGATTTGATCGTGATGGGGACTCGGGAATATCATGACGCAATAGAGCAGGCCATAGGCAAACGGGCTACAGATTTAATGGGGATGTCAGAGGTTCCAGTCATTGTGATTCCTGAGAATGTAAAGACCTTAAATCTCAACAAAATAGGTCTTGCAATAGATTTAAAGGGAATAAGAAATTTCACTCGGCTTAAGTTTATTGGAGAGCTTGCGAAGCAATATGGAGGAGAGCTTCAAATATTCACCGTGGTAGATAGCACCACGCTACTGACCAGTTTGGATCAAAAGAGAATAAAGGAAGTTACGGCTGTTTTTGAAGGTATTGAGGTCTCTGCGCGTTCTGTGGAGGGAGATTCTATAGTGAAAGGAATAACAGATTTTGCCAAGGCACATTCCTTGGATATGATAGCTTTAATCCCACGTGAGCACTCATTTTTTAATAAACTTTTCAGAACTTCAGTCTCCAAGAATGTAGCTCTCAATTCTGAAGTGGCAATTTTAAGTTTTCACGAATAAAGTTAGATGCAGCCAAGGACGGAGAATTATTCGAAAGAGTATTTAACAGATCTTCATATAGCTTTTAATAGTGCGTTCTCCGATTACTTTACCGCTTTTCAGCCTACCGCTGATCAGT
>JBLIFO010000268.1:0-3432 GCA_047633875.1 Marinoscillum sp.
TGAGGCCATCATTAGCCAAAAGGAACGTATCAAAATCATCTCCCAGGAGCGGATCACGACAGAACTCAATAAAATAATCGAAGCTAAAGTGCCTTCTTATGGTTTTAAACTGTTGTTTTCTTCTGGGTTGCTAAAGATCATCTTTCCAGAAATGGCTAAGCTACAGGGTGTAAAAGTGGTGAATGGAAATGCCCACAAGGATAACTTTTATCACACGCTACAAGTGCTGGATAATATCTCTGAAGATACGGATGACTTATGGCTAAGATGGAGTGCAATCTTGCATGATATAGCTAAGCCGGCTACTCAAAGATATAACACGACCGTTGGTTGGACTTTTCATGGTCATGAGGACCTAGGAGCCAAGTGGGTGCCTAAAATTTTCCAAATGTTAAAGCTTCCATTGAACGAAAAGATGAAGCTGGTTCAAAAGCTTGTAAAGTTGCATTTGCGTCCAATTGCTCTGGTAAATGAAAAAGTAACAGATTCAGCCATTCGTAGATTGCTATATGAGGCTGGTGATGATATAGACTCCTTAATGACGCTTTGCAAAGCTGACGTCACGTCCAAAAACATGGACAAAGTGAGACGCTATCAAGCCAATTTCATCAATGTAGGGAAGAAGATCAAGGAAGTAGAAGAGCGCGATCATCTCCGCAATTTCCAGCCTCCTGTCTCTGGTGAGACCATTATTGAGACTTTTGGAATAGAACCTTCTCGGATAGTAGGCGTAATAAAGGCTGCTATCAAAGAAGCAATCTTGGAAGGACAGATAAAAAATGACCCGAATGAAGCACATGAATTAATGATTGAGATCGGAAAATCTCACGGTCTGATCGTCAAGTCAAACTAATTGATATTTTTGCAACTAAAAACAACTGGCGTCTTCACAGCGCGTCAACTTAAAAATCAAATTATGAAATATTGGATCTTCTCATTGTTGGTATTTGTTTCCGTTTCTTCTTTTGCGCAAGCGGATGCTGCGCAGGATAGTATTCCATTTGAAATAAGAAAGCAGGCCTATTTGTATTCTATGGCCAATAAATATAATGATCCTTCTGTAGCTAGAATGGCACTATATAACTTGCTAGTTGCTGATCCCACCAATACAGCGATTCTCGACTCTTTGGCAATATCCTATTTTGATTATCAGCAATATGCTTCTGCTGCTTTAGTAGCTCAAGATGCTATTGCAATCAATCCTAAAGACTTGTTTGCTACTGAAATAGCTGCCATTGCATTTGAAAATCTTGGGGTGAAGAGTAGATCAATTACTTATTATGAGAAGCTTTACTTGGCGAATAATAGTCTCAGTACTTTGTATAAGATTTGTTTCTTACAATTAGATGAGAAACGATACAATGAAGGACTTAACAATGCTGATGTAATCATTAACTCTTCAAAATCAGAAACCTTGAAGTTGGTTTTTCCTGTTAATCAAAAAGAAACACAAGAGGTTTCTATGAAAGTAGCGGCTATCCGATTTAAAGGTATGCTCGAAGAAGATCGTGGAAACACCTCAATGGCGCTGGAATACTACCAAAAGGCTATAGAAATGGAGCCTGAGTTTGTTATCCTTAAGGAACAAATCAAAACCTTAAAGGGAGAGTAATTACTCTTCCGTTTCTTGCCGGATATTTTCAATCCATTTGATCAGTGACTTGTGAAACTTTTCATGACTGATCGTCAAAGTGCGGATTCCTTGTAGTGATTCTTCAGAAGTTACGATTGTTTGGTTTGACTCGGGGGCTTCCAAATGCCAGCAGTGTATCAGTTTCAATCCTGTCGTTTTGGCTGTCCAGCTTAGTTCACGCGACTCAACGCATAGGTGAAAAGTCCCTTTGAATGTCTGCCCATGTCTGTAATAACTAAATGTATTGTCAGGTTTTACTGGTGTTGAGAAGGAATTTTTTGTGTTGGGCCAATTACTTGTATCAGCGAGATAATCCCATACTTTTTTTACCGGTGCTTGTATGATGATAGCTTGACTATCACGTATGCTTGCTCGGTTATTGATCTTACCTTCTGAGGCGAGTTTTATTAATTCTTTCATCTAATCGAATCAAGTGGCATGGAAATATAATTAGTGCTTTCAATATAATGGAAATTACAGTTTATTCTTCGGCGAAAATTTTATCAGAAGGCTTCATTAATATTCAAATAAAATCCACTTGTTCCATTTCCCCTAGCATAGTCAACCCTAAGTCTTAGGCGATCTTTAGGATCAATTTCTAAACGGAGACCTGCACCGTAGCTTCCTAACACCTTATCATAAAACATGAATTGATCGGAGACAGAACCTATAGCAGCAAAGGCACTTCCGTAAATTCCATATTTACCGAGAATATTGCTCATTAGTTTATGTCGTATTTCAGTCTGTACAGCTGTGTAATGATGATCTCGGTATGCTCCTTTATAATAGCCACGCATGATATTAGAACCGCCCAATTGAGAGTAGTTGTAAAAGGGGATATCTCCAATCACTGATTGTTGGACGAGCTGAAATCCAGTTTCCCAAGAATCATCCAAATAGAAATACTTCCTGGCATCAAAGGAGATATTCATGAAATTATAATCACCTAGGACTTTATCTTCATAAAAATTAATGTCTCCGCTTAGATAATACCCTTTGTAGGGACTGAAGAGATTGTTTCTCTTATCCAAAATAAACGAAGCGCCAAGCCCAAGTAGCTTTCCTTGGTCTATTCCAAGTACTTGCTGACTATAAAGTTCACCATCTGGATCTGTATCTATTTTGAAATAATTATCAAATCTCATTGTAGGGCCAGCATAAAGATTTGGCGCTATTTTGTTGAGGAGGTTTCCTTCAAACCTAAAGAAATTGGCAGTATAAAACTCGGGATCATTGAGTGTGGTTCCAAAGCCATAAAACTCGTACGGGTAAACGAAATATCCGATTTCCCCACTTATCCAGACATTGTCCTTCTTTAAGAAAATGTCAAAAGGATTATAGAAAATGATTTGTTTCTCTAGCGTGTAGATAAATATGTTTTGAATGCTTGAGGGCTTTGCAAGTGAGTCACTTTGCGTCCTAAAGGTTAATATTCCTGTGACACCAAAACCAAGACTGGTTTCTGGAGAAAAGAAAGCAGCAGGGAAGAGCAAAAGCTTTGTTTTCTTTTTGCCGTCATCATTTCCCTTCTCTTGGCTCCATGAGGTGACTGATAAAGTCAACAAATAGAAGAGTGTTACATAGTATGAAAGTTTACGCATTTGGTATTCGTGTGAAATTATTTTCCTCAAAACTCACTTTTGCTTTTCTTACATTTTCAGGAGTCATTGATTTAGCTTCAAGATAAAGAGCATCACATTATTTAGGGGAATTGGCACCTTTGCTACTACTTTAGCTGAAATTTAAGCTTTATCGAATGACATTAAAATTTAATCTACGGTCAACTTTTTTGTCGCTTA
>JBLIFO010000269.1:0-3415 GCA_047633875.1 Marinoscillum sp.
CAATGCGATGCAGACATCATTGGGACTAATAGCTTGTGGAATGAGGCTGAATTGACTTTACTGATCCATGATGTCTTTTTTGATTTAGGCCTTTCCGACTTTTCATTAAAAATCAATCACCGAGAATTATTAAATGCTTTGGCTGCAAGTGCCGGCTTAGCTGGAAAGGAAATTCCATTCTGCGTAGCAATTGATAAGCTGGATAAAGTAGGTAAAGAGCAAGTTTCAAAAGAACTAATGGACCTTGGAGCTGAGAATGATTCCCTAAAGCGAATTTTTGAGCTCTTTGAGCTGAATCAAAGCTTTGACTCAAAAATCCTGACAATTGAGAAAGTAATTGGCAGCAATAAAGGAACAACTGAATTAATTACCTTCTTCGAATACCTTAAATCAGCGGCCAATCGTGAGCTTAAAGTTGATCTTGACTTTAGTCTGGCGAGGGGACTCACCTACTATACAGGGATGATTTTTGAAGTGAAGTCCACAAAAGTGCAAATTGGCAGCATCACAGGAGGTGGAAGATATGATAACCTGACAGGTGTATTCGGTCTAGAAGGCATTTCAGGTGTTGGTATTTCATTTGGGCTCGATCGCATTTATGATGTCCTCGAGGAGCTTAAACTATTCCCTGAAAGCTTAAATCAGACAAGTCAAGTGCTGATCACTCACTTTGATGAAGATAGTTTTATACATGGAATAGGCTTGCTAAAGAAACTTAGAGAAGCGGGTATTAGTTCAGAGATATACCCAGAAGTTAGCAAGCTTAAAAAACAGTTCAATTACGCCAATAAGAAGAACATAGCGCATGTTATCACTATTGGAACAGATGAAATTTCCACATCTGTTTATCCGGTGAAAAATATGATAGATGGGTCACAGACTTCACATAGTATCTCTGAGATCATTAATCTTTTGGGTGATAGACTTTAAGTTTTGTTACTTCGTTGATATGATCAACTTAAGTTCATTTTGAGGCTAACTATTCTTATAACGTTATTTATTTGCTTTGACTTATGTGCACAGCAAGTAAGCATGTTTGGAAGATTTTCAATTGAATTCTCAAAGGGTTGTGCACCTGTTACAATATCTATCCAAGAGCATGATAATCTCGGTATGGTAAGTCGCCAATATTTTTATGAACCAGATCAAATTGAGACGTTAGATACGTTTCATGTTTATTCTGTACCGGGAGAATATCAAATAGTACAGTTCATCGGTGAGGATATTATACCTAAAACTGATACCCTTAATTTCACTGTTTTGGAAAGCCCCCAGCCAGCTTTCAATATTCTCAATTGTAAAGAAAACACTGTAGCCGTTCAAATCGTGGACACGCTTTACGATGCTTATGAAATTAGCTTCAATGACACTGAGCTATATGAATATCAAAAAACTGACTCACCATTATCTTTCGACTATCCCTCTGGGAGTGGAATCATTGAAGTGAAGGGAATCTATATGGACTCCTACCCTACTTGTGCAACAACATCCACATCTTTTAATCTTTTTCCTGTCCAAATCACTCAAATGGATTCGATCTATTTGGAAAGACAATGTGCTAATAATATTTACCTGAATATTGACTTTAAAAGTTTTAACCCATTCATTCAACTACAATTAACAACACTGTTTGAAGGTGTAACCTACACCATCTATCAGGGTATCATTACCCAAAATCAAAATACATTCCAATTGCCTTTCGACTTAGGAACTGAGGATATATGTGTAATAGTGAACGCGGTGAATGTATGTGATAATATCGCCACTTTATTAGAAGAATCTTGCATTAGCGGAAACCTTAATGACACAAATAACCTTGTTGCCTGGGCAGGCTTTAATGACAAAGCAGTTGTCATTTCATTTGAAGATCTCGGATCAAGGCAAATTGAAGCTTATCGACTAGACAGAAATAAAAACTCGCAATGGCTTGGTGCTTTTGATATGTTTTTTGAGGACACTGATTATCATCCAAATCGTCAACCCATCTATTCCCTCCTACTTACAGATACTTGCGGTCAGCAATATGACTCAATAGTGGTTTCAGCTCCTTTTATCTATCTATCTGATAAAAATAATCTTCAAAATAGTATTGGGCTTGAAATAATCGAACCTGAAAATGGACTAGGAGTATCCAAAACTAAAATAATCTTCAGCAATGAAGACCAAACAATGGAGATTGAATACGAACCTCAAAACACCTATTTCTTACCAGGAAGTCTTGGCGAAATCATTTATATAAGAGCTGAATACAGCTATGACGCATTCGCTATCAAATCCAATATTATTTCAACCACCTATGATACTCGTGTATTTGTACCCAGTGCATTCACTCCAAACAATGACGGCAACAACGACGAGTTGGAAATTTTCGGTCTTCCAACAGCGAATTTCGAAATGAAGATTTTCGATCGATGGGGAAATGTCATTCATACTGCCATCTCCAATCCTGTTTGGTCTGGTAATATCAAAAAACAAAAAGCAGATGCGGGCACTTACTTATACCAAATTACCTTTGAATTAGAAAATGGTAAACTTAAAACCCAAGTCGGTACTTTTACGATAGTGAATAACTAAATAGGCGATCATGTTTGATATGATGAAAATGATGGGCAAACTCAAAGAAGTGCAGGAAAGCATGAAGGTTGCCCAAGAAGGTCTCAAGAATATTACAATAGAAGCAGAATCTGGAGCTGGTATGGTAAAGGCTAAAGTAAATGGCCAAAAGGAACTTCTTACTCTTGAAATAGATGAATCCTTGATCAATGCGTCTGATACGGATATGATGAAAGATCTTATAGTGGCAGCAGTAAACAAAGCAATAAAAGATGTGGATGTAGTAGCCAAAGAGCATTTGCAAAAAGCCACTCAAGGAGTAATGCCTAATATCCCAGGGTTTGATATTAACAATATGATGTGATGACAAAAGTTGCAGTAGTCATCCTTAACTACAACGGACGTGACTTTTTAGCACAGTTTATCCCTTTTCTTATCAAACACACTCCAGATGCTGAGTTAATTGTAGCTGACAATAACTCCACAGATGATTCTTTGGATGTACTTAGTCAATTTCCTAGCATAAAGTCAATAAGACTTCATGAAAACTATGGATACGCCGGAGGTTATAATAATGCCCTAATGCAAGTAGAAGCAGACTATTACTTATTACTCAATAGTGATATAGAGGTAAGTGATAACTGGCTAACACCTTTAGTGGATTATTTGGATCTGAATTCAAATTATGCAGCTGCACAACCAAAACTTCTTGATTACTATAACAGAGATCGTTTTGAGTACGCAGGCGCTGCAGGAGGTTTCTTGGATAGTCTAGCTTATCCCTATTGCAAAGGAAGAGTTTTCAATGATTTAGAGAGAGATAGCGGCCAATATGATATACCATCAGATATCATGTGGGCAA
>JBLIFO010000270.1:0-3395 GCA_047633875.1 Marinoscillum sp.
TGAGAAATCCAGTATTTGATTTCCTCGGGAGAATTTTTACGTTGAATTACCGAGGTAGAGTTGTCTAAAGCTAATATAACTATGGGTTTTTCTATGCGATTTTCATTGATTTCCAGTTTTGGATTGATCAAAAGTAGGAGTAGCAAGAAGATTGTTAAAGTGCGTAAGAATCCCAAGAAGAGATTCATAGTTCTTCCCCAAGGCACAGACTTCTTAGAGTAGAGTATAGCTGATAGTCCTACCGCTAGCAAAAATGCTAGCAATATCCACCATGGAGATACATCTAAAGAGTACCAGCTATTTTCCATCTATTTTTTTTGACACGAATAGGTTCATTCGTGTACAGAGAATTTTAAGATTAAATTATTGATGCCAAGCAAATCAGGTAAGCATACCACCATCTACCTGTAGCACTTGCCCACTCACATAGGTAGACATATCTGAGCCAAGATAGACACAAGCATCCGCTACATCTTCAGGTTTTCCACCTCTTTTCAGTGGGATGGCATCTCTCCAGCTTTGAACCGTTTTTTCGTCCAGTGCATCAGTCATTTCTGTTTCTATGAAGCCAGGTGCTATTGCATTGCAGCGAATATTTCGTGACCCTAGCTCCAAAGCAATTGACTTGGTGAATCCTATAATTCCAGCTTTGGAAGCGGCATAGTTAGCTTGGCCAGCATTTCCTTTCAAGCCTACCACGGAAGACATGTTAATAATAGAGCCTGCACGGGCTTTCATAAAAGTTCTGGCTGAGGCTTTTACAGTATTGAAGCAAGACTTCAAATTAATATTCATGATTTCATCCCATTGCTCTTCGGACATTCTCATGAGAAGATTGTCGCGAGTGATTCCAGCATTGTTGATCAGGATATCCATTCCGCCAAAATCCGCAACTACTGCATTAACCAACTCTTGAGCAGCTTTAAAATCTGAAGCATCGGAGCGATATCCGATGGCTTTTACGCCAAAAGCTTCTAATTCTTTAGCTAGTGCTTCTCCTTTTTCCACACTTGATAGGTAAGTGAAAGCAACGTTGGCTCCATGCTCAGCATATTTCATTGCAACAGCTCGGCCGATTCCTTTAGATGCACCTGTGATCAGCGCGGTTTTTCCTTCGAGTAATTTCATATTATCCTTCTCATTAAGTCTTACTTTTCTATGGATTGAATCAGGTTATTGTAAATTCAAATCTAATTGTAAAAGATAAAACTCTGTGAAAATAGGGAATACTAAATCGTTTTTTATTCTGTGCCTCTGCTTGATGACCGTAATTCATGTCTATACCAACTGGTGTGGCATTGGTCAGACATTTGATTCTTACAGATATATCAGTGCCTCGGTAAATTTGGGAAAATTCTATTTTTTGGAGCCAATAGATGGCCAAGTAATATTTAGACCACCTCTCTATCCCACGATATTGTCGATGCTAAATGGAAATTTGATTGGTATTCGCTTTGTTCATCTGCTTGTTGCGTTGGGAGGGTTGTTTCTGTTTGAGAGGATTATTAGCATTTCCACTCCCAACGTTATATTTAAAAACTTCGCAATTTTTCTTTATGCAACTAGTACGCCGCTCTTGATTAATTCAAGTTTTGCATGGACTGAGTCCTTTGTTATTCTTCTATCCTTAATTCAGCTCAAGCTATTACTGAGTGATAAGCCGGACGCTTGGGATAAATCATTCTGGTGGATCGTAATACTTGGAGTTGCAATAGGTCTATTGAAGCGTGGAAGTGTGTTGCTGATTCCTGGAGTCTTTATCATTCTACTTATAAACAATCACTCTATTAAAGGATTGCTGAGGGCTTTGATTTATGGATGTTCGGCATACCTGAGCACTCTGCTTTGGGATATCTATCAGGGGAGAGCTTCAGTACCAGGTGCGCAAATACCTGAAACAACAGAATACCTTAATGTGGTGAGCACATGGCTCATACCCATGAGTTTCAATACAGGATTAAGAGAAGCAAGCATCTCTGTTTTATTAATTTCCTTGATAGCGGGGTATTTTTATTTGAAACAATTCAAATCTGTTAGCGATAGTAAGACTCAGCTTATCTTCTTGGTGTTATTCTTTTGCTACCTAATTCTTCGTTGGAAGTTTGCTTCTTTAGATTATTTTGAGTCGGATAGATACCTCTCAGTTGCCTTTCCATTTTTCTTACTTAGCCTTTTAGGACTTTTATCTTGGATTTTGGATTATTCCGATTCAGGTAAAAAGATTGTTTTAGCGTTTCTTATACTTTGGTCAAGTTATTCTGGCATTAGATATATTAAAAACGCCACGCAGATACATCAAGATCGATGCAGAGAAACAATTGAATCACTTTAGATTTTTGAATCATTGCCTGGGTTGACTTTGCAGATATTGTCTAGTTGGATAATTATTTTATTTGTAGAGCGCAGGGTTTAGATTTGCGCTCCTATTTCATTGGACTTAAAAGATTAAAATATGGCATCTCAATACGACTTAATAGTAATCGGTAGTGGACCTGGTGGATATGTGGCGGCAATTAGAGCTTCACAACTTGGTCTTAAAGTAGGTGTGGTAGAGCGCTCGGAGTTGGGAGGTATCTGTCTCAATTGGGGCTGTATTCCGACCAAAGCATTGCTAAAGAGTGCACAAGTATTTGAGTATATCTCGCATGCTAAGGATTATGGTATAGATGTGAAGGATGCCGCGATAGATTTTTCTGGAATGGTAAAAAGAAGTCGAGATGTGGCAGGAGGGATGAGCAAAGGGATTCAATTCCTTTTCAAAAAGAATAAAATCGATGTAATTGCCGGCCATGGAAAAATTCAAAAAGGCAAAAATGTTGAAGTGACTGATGAGGCCGGAAAGAAGACTATTTACGCTGCAAAAAATGTCATTCTAGCTACAGGAGGAAGATCTAGAGAGTTACCAACATTGCCTATCGATAACGAAAAAATCATAGGATACAGAAAAGCCATGGTTATGGATAAGCAACCAAAGAAAATGGTGGTTGTTGGATCTGGGGCAATCGGTGTTGAGTTTGCGTATTTCTACAACTCAATAGGTACTGATGTCACTATAGTTGAGTTCATGGATCGTATCGTTCCTGTGGAAGACGAAGAAGTGAGCAAAGCACTAGAAAGAAGCTTTAAGAAAAGTGGTATTTCTATCATGACTAGCAGTGAAGTGACTAAAGTGGATACCAAAGGAGCTGGCTGTAAAGTATCAGTTAAGACGAAGAAAGGTGAGGAAGTATTGGAATGTGATGTTGTACTTTCAGCTGTAGGTGTATCCACCAATCTTGAAAATCTTGGCCTTGAAGAAACGGGTGTTAAAACCGAGAAAGGGAAAGTCCTTGTTGATGATTATTACAAAACGAATATAGATGGTGTTTATGCCATTGGAGATATCGTGCATGGCC
>JBLIFO010000271.1:0-3389 GCA_047633875.1 Marinoscillum sp.
AGGAAGTTGTTCACCAGTTGTTCACCAGACTCTGGGTCAATAACCAATCGATCAATATTAACTCATCCATCCAATCTTATCTCTTCGGAGCAATGCGCAATGCATGCATGAATTACCTCAAGCATGTGAAAGTAAAGAACGCGTATGGAGACCATGTAAGACTCACACATTCTAGCTCAGTGCAAATCGATTTTCTTGAATTAGATGAACTAAACTCCACAATCAGGAATGCCTTGGATAAAATTCCTGAGAAATGTAGAGAGGTTTTTGAGCTGAGTAGATATGAAGGTAAAAAATATCAAGAAATAGCCGATACGCTCAATTTTTCGATAAAAATAGTGGAAAAGCAAATGAGTAAAGCGCTCAAAATACTGCGCGATGAGCTAAGTGAGTATTTAATAATCCTGATATTATTAATTGGGGATGGGGGTAAATTTTAAGATAGGTGTCAATTAAATAAGGAATGAAAAGTAACCACAACGATATCCCAAATATTGAATCTTTGATAGCCCACTTCAATGGCGTATCAACTGCTGGACAGCAGGCTGAGATCAATGGTTGGATCGCAAATTCGGAAGAGAATCATACCCTTTACGTTCAGTTGAAAACTGTATGGGCGGATACTGGCAATCTGAAAAGTTTAGACTTGAAGGGACTAACTACCTATGATTCAGATAAAGCATGGCAAAAAGTAAGTAGTCACAAACGAACTAACAAAGGACAGTTTTTCAATATTTATCCCCGTCGAATTGCAGTAGCAGCGGCAGTGATCATTGGTATTTTCACTGTGGTTCTCTGGAATCAACCCGAAGGGCAATTAATTGCCTCTGCAGATCAACCAAGTGAAAACTTACTCGCCGATAGCTCCATGGTAGCACTCAATGTTGGAAGTGAATTGATTGTCACAAAATCATTCAATAGTACCGAGCGAAGAGTGAAACTCAAGGGAGAAGCCTTCTTTGAGGTAACTCCTGACAAGGAAAAACCATTCATTATTGAAGCTGACCAAGCTATTATCAAAGTGGTCGGGACTTCTTTTGATGTGAAAATGGATGAAAAAACAGTTAGCGTTTTGGTTGAAACGGGTAATGTGCTGTTTGGGAAAAAAGGGAAACTCTTATCACTGAATCCAGGCGAAAGAGGCATTTACCATAAAGACACTCAAGGTTTAGAATTAATAACAGAATACGTAAGTAATGGCGAAGACCAGTTTTGGAGAACACATACCCTCCACTTCAATGGCGATCACCTGCCTACAATCGTACGGATTCTGACAGAGGTTTATGGCAAAGTGATCATTATTGACAATGAATCATTGAAGAGATGTCGTTTGAATGTGACTTTCGAAAACGACTCTCTGGAAAATATCCTCAATATCATGAGCCTAACGCTTGGCTTAGAAGTGATCGAGGAAGACGATAAGATTATTTTAAAAGGTAAAGGATGTCAAGAGGATTTAAATTAATAGTTAGCATTCTGTGTTTGAGTGCTATGTCTTTTGAAGAGGAAGTGTAGGCTTCCGACTATATTGGAACAATAGCAATTCTCAATCGGCATCCTTCACACAGCGAAAGCCCGTGTGATCAAATCCAGAATCCTTGCTTGAGCTCATACGCCGAGAAACTCTGTAGCCGCTGCAGTAGCTATCGTTGCAAAGAAAAGAGCCTCCTCGAATGACATGTTTAGGAGTATATGGCTCACGGGGATCAAAGTATCTTCCTGATCCTTTGGGGTCAGATACAAGTCCTTTTTGCTGATCTTCTGCATAGCCTTGAGCGTTGTATTTGTCGGTGCACCACTCCCAGACATTGCCAGCCATGTCATAAAGCCCATAGCCATTTGGCGCAAATGATTTCACAGGAGCTGTGCGCTCATATCCATCTAGCACATAGTTTTGAAAAGGAAATTTCCCTTGCCAAAAATTGGCTTTATCTGTAGCCTGCTCTACGGATTCATTGCCCCAAGGATATTTAGAATCTTCTTTTCCTCCCATAGAAGCCCACTCCCACTCTGCTTCGGTCGGCAAGCGCTTTCCTACCCATTTGGCGTAAGCCATAGCGTCATCCCATGCGATATGCACCACTGGATGATTCATGATTCCTTCAATTTTACTTTCAGTTCCTTCAGGATGCTTCCAATCCGCCCCAATTGTCCATCGCCACCACTGTGAGTAGTCATTAAGATCTACTGGTCCTCCTGTTTGTTGAAAAACCAATGATCCAGCCTGAAGCACAGAATCTGGTGGTTTTGGAGTGCCTGGAGGCAATTGAGAGGCCATTTCTTCCCAGTCAATATCACGCTCAGCAATAGTGATATAGCCAGTGGCTTCTGTGAATTTCAAAAAATCTGCATTCGTTACTTCTTTGACATCCATATAGAAAGAAGAAATTGCTACATCATGTCTTGGAAATTCGTCCTCAGAGGCCTGATCAGACTTTCCCCCCATCACATAAGTACCAGCAGGTATAAGTGCCATGCCTGAAAGATCTGTGACTGAAGCCTTCTCAATTGGAGTTTCGGATGAAGTTGCTTTTTCGCTCTTCGAGCCACACCCAAACAAAGCTATAAAGATGACAACCAAAGATACTGGGGTAAAAAACTGAGAAAAGGACATATTTGATTTGTTCATTGCTCGGGCAAATTAGTTGAATCTCATTGAAAGGATAAATTGACTTGTTATTAATCTTTGGCTCAATCATTCTTTTGATCGATTTTTTCAGTTCGATTTGAATTCCATTTTTGATGACGCACCCATGCATTAGATTCGCTAAAAATTCAAGGATTGCCTCATGCCAGATTTCAAAAAATACTTCATCATACCAGCTGCACCAGAAGAGCTCTATGCTGCGTTGACATTCAAACCTACCATAGAACTATGGACAGGCTCACCTGCCGTTTTCACTGCTGAAGTGGGAAGCGAGTTTTCTTTGTGGGATGATAATATTTCTGGCAACAATAGAATTTTGGAACCAGGAAAATTGATCGAACAAGAATGGTATTTCGGTGAGAGAGATCAGCCTTCTATCGTAAGAATGAAACTCCATGAACACCCAAAAGGAACTTCTTTAGAAGTAAATCACACCAATATCCCAGAGGAAGACTTTGATGACATTGTAGCAGGTTGGCAAGAAATGTATATTGGTTCTCTAATGGATTTTTATAGAGACTAGCCATTACCTTTTCTCATCTGAATACGACGCAAAAAATTTATTGAATTGTGCTTAGATAGCACTCATAATATTACTAATTAACATCCGATTAAACGTTTGTCTAGTACCATTCTGAACCAAATGCCACAATAAAATCAATATTCTGTAAATAGGTAAAGATTTTATAACCAAAGCTCACCGCCACGCCGAGTTAACTACAAATACTATCAGTAATGAATT
>JBLIFO010000272.1:0-3318 GCA_047633875.1 Marinoscillum sp.
GCGGTGGGTTTTCTTGGCTTTCGTATCGCGAATGCTTTAGCTAATATCCGATCTAGCTTTTTGAAAGCTATTTCTTTGTTTTTGAGCTGTGATCGTTCGCCATCTGCCGTGATGATCAGGTCTCCAACATTCGTAAGCTTTGTCTTATTGGCTGCTATGACCATTTCGCGTTGCAGGAGACTCAGCCTCTCAGAGGTTTGCACATTCCACCTCAACTGCACTTTGGTTTCTACCTTATTGACATGCTGACCTCCAGCGCCCCCACTTCGTGCAGTGGTAATGGTAACTTCCTGCTTGATATCACTGACTTTTAATCTGCTCATAATTCATTAACACAAGATCAACCCAATTGATTTCCGCGATTGATGGTGAACGCTCTGAATTGAGCTAATTTAAGTGTTTTGTCCTAATCGATCATTGCTTAACCTTACAGGTTGTTCAGTTATTCATCAGCTATTAGGATTGCAAGTATTAGCTTGACCTATCTAGATCTCCAGATAGATCGCATTTAGCATATTAGGCGCACAGCGTGACTCCTATGATTATACTAAACATACATTTGAAGAAATTATTGAACCTTCGCTTGAACTAAAAAAGCCCACCAAATGGTGGGCTTTCGTAGGTTTAAATAAAACTAATTAAAGGATGTTAGGCCGCATTTCGTAGTGACCATTTTTTAAATGCAAAGTTTCCAATTATCAATCTTTTGAAAAGGTTCGTAACAGGCTCCTGTTTTGAAGCCCTGCTTTCTAAATACAAAAGCAGACTAGCAAACTCGCCTTTCTTAACTTCTAAGCCTTCAACAATATCAAAATGGATATAATCAAGCCCTAGCATTAGCTCATCTTTGCTGCTCTGCGAATTTCTGTCTAGATAAAACCGTATTGACCTATATGCTCCAGGTAAAAGGTCTCGAACAATTCCTGTTCTTAATCCTTTTCCACCATTTGCAAAATCAAGACTGAACTGCTTCACTTGGTCGTAAACCAAAAGATCATGTTCAAAGCCTTGCATATCCATTACGGTAATTTTTATCGTATCGAGAGTTAATGATGACATCTCGTATTCTTGCAGTTGCGAATTTCTCAATAGAATGTTTTTGATACTTCTACTCTCTTGATCCCAGCGGAACATGCCTTGTGTACCAGGGATCATTGCGTCAGTAAATAAATAGTTATTCTTCATAGTGACTTAGTTATTTAGTCAGATACAAATATACGAGTAGTAGCTATCGAGGTTTCAAATAAATATCAATATTTATTACACATTTACTATTCATTCAATAAAATAGATATGAATGTCATACTATTATTAGAATATCATTAAACATATCATAATGAATAAATTTTTCTAATTAAGTGATGGCTGCATCAAAATATAGATTTCAGCTACCTAAAATCATCATATTTTGATAAAATTATCTTTGTAAAAAAGCGAGCCTGCATTTCGTATGCTTAGCCTTTTTGGCATTACGCGTGACCCCCATCGCGCATGTATCCACTTGTGCTAGCTCTAACTCTGAATCCGAATTTTAAGGTAGCAAACCAAAACTCCAATTTCCTGAAACTATTAGTAGCATTTAATCATTACATGTTATTACATATAAATACGAAACTAATATGAGTTCTGATAATCAATCATTGTTACAACACTATCAATCTGCCAACCTCAAACTCAACAACCGAGTGGTCATGGCGCCAATGACACGAAGTAGAGCAGCTAACCCTGAGAAAGCAGCCACAAGCGATCTTCAAGGCACCTACTACGCTCAAAGAGCTTCAGCTGGGCTAATCATCACAGAAGGATCGCAAGTCTCCGAAAAAGCAGTAGGCTATATCAATACCCCAGGGATTCACTCAGAAGCTCAGGTAGCAGGCTGGAAAGAAGTAACTGACAAAGTACATGCTGCAGGAGGCAAAATCTTCTTACAGCTATGGCACGTCGGGAGAATTTCTCATCCAGACTTTCACAATGGTGAGCTACCACACGCACCAAGCGCCATCAATCCGAATGCGCAATCTTACACGCCAGAGGGCATGAAAGATACAGTCACGCCGAAGGAGATGACCAAAGAGGACATCCAGCAAACGGTTCAGGACTTTGCTAATGCAGCAAAAAATGCAATGAGAGCTGGTTTTGATGGAGTAGAGGTGCACTCATCAAATGGATATTTGTTCCATCAGTTTTTCAGTGCTACTTCCAATCACAGAACAGATGAATATGGTGGAAGTAAAGAAAATCGCGCAAGATTTTTATTCGAAGTGCTAGATGCCATCAAAGTTGAGATGCCTATTCAGAAAGTAGGTCTAAGATTGAATCCGTCACTTCATGGCATATTCGGAATGACTATGGATGAGGAGACCATCCCAACTTTCGATTACATCATTGAAAAGCTTAATAACTATGATTTGGCTTATCTGCACTTGTCAGAGCCATTTACGGATGTCTCAGCACTCCCTTTTGCAGTGACGCAAATAGCCAAACGTTATAGACCGATGTATAAAGGCACTATCATCATCAACGCGGGATTTGATCAGGAGAAAGGCAATGATGTGATCAAAGCTGGAGATGCAGACTTGGTAGCTTTTGGCAAGCCATATGTCTCTAATCCAGATTTGGTGGAGCGCTTTGCTGAAGGTGTGGAACTAACCGCTTGGGATAGTAGCACGTTCTATACGCCGGGTGCGAAAGGCTACACTGACTATGAAAAGAAAACGCTAGAATCAGTATAAGATAAAGCCAATAAGGAGTCAATGAGAGGCAGCACCGTGAGGTGCTGCCTTTTTTTATGGGTGCATGTTTACCCGCAACTTCACGGAATATCCATAGGAACCAATGCTATACCATTCAAACAAACTCTTTCGCGTTCCTCAAGAAACCTTATAATTTATTGGAGATATTTCGTAACTCAAGGTGAAAATCAAAAAACACAAAACGGATGAAACGACTTTTGACGATTGCGCTGATCACGGCCTCCATGGGATTGAGCGCTCAAATGAAAGCCCTTCCAGACAACTTCTACATGAAGAAACTGAAAAACGGGCTGGAAATACTTACTATAGAAGACAACACCGTGCCTCTCGCCACTATAGAAATCTGCGTGCGCAATGGTGGATATACAGAAAGTCCAGAGTTTGATGGACTCTCCCACCTTTATGAGCACATGTTCTTCAAAGCGAATAAAGATCTGCCTTCTCAGGAAGCCTTTCTCGCAAGAGTTAAGGAGCTTGGCATTAGCTTCAATGGAACTACTTCGGGAGAGCGTGTAAACTATTATGTAACGCTGAGTAATCTTAAGCTGAAAGAAGGATTACAGTT
>JBLIFO010000273.1:0-3304 GCA_047633875.1 Marinoscillum sp.
TATTTTGCTTCGAACCATCGCCCATAAGAGCATTCACGCTTATTTGTGTCTTCACAAAACCAGGTAAAGCAATTGTAACTTTCAGATTATCTGAAAAGTGTTCAGCCCTCAGTGTATCAAAAAAACCATGCAAAGCATGTTTGGCTGCAGCATATGACGATCGCAATGGTGAATATAGAATACCTACGGCAGAGGTAACGACCACCTGATGTCCCGACTTTCTTGCAATCATCGCTGGCAAGAGCGCTTTTGATAAGGCAACAGTACCGAAGTAATTGACTTCCATCAATCTGCGATCTACATCTATTCCAGTATTGATGATCTTGTCTCGCTGGCTGATCCCACCACAGTTGATGAGGATATCTACTTGTCCGTAAAGTGCTTCTGCTGCTTTTGCTTTAGTGGCTATACTTTCGGCATCAGCCAAATCTAGCGGAAGGATTTGCACGTTCATCGGATTGAGACAGGCAGCTTTTACCCGCTCCAGTTCCTCTTGTCTGCGTGCAGCAATGATGAGTCGAGCACCGAGCACGGACATGCCTTTGGCCAATGCTTCCCCTATGCCCGAAGAAGCTCCCGTGATCATCACAACCTGATTTTTGATTTTAGTCATATCCTTCTCTTCAGTCTATATGCGTTCATAGATTACAAAATCGAAACTATGCGCGTGCCGTTCATCAGCTGCATGATGGCTTCTTGAAGTTTCCTCCCATCGACTTATGTCAAATTCTGGAAAAAAAGTATCTCCATCGAAGCTGGCATTGATTTCTGTAAGATAAATCTTATCCGCCACCTCTAACCCAAGACGATAAATTTCGCCACCACCAATGATGAATGCCTCTTTTTCTTCTCCTTCCTTTGCTTGCGAAAGTGCATCCTGCAAGTCATGTACTACTTCAGCACCTTCACCATCATAACTTGTTTGCCTAGTAATAATGACATTAGGTCGGTTAGGTAACGGCTTATATTTTGGCGGAAGTGACTCAAAATTTTTGCGTCCCATGATCACATAATGCCCCTGTGTGGTGTCTTTGAAGTATTTGAAGTCATCGGGCAAATGCCATGGGATGCCATTGTCTTTTCCGATTGATCGGTTGGTGCCCATTGCGGCTATCATGGAAATGATCATAGAAGGATTTTTTTATGAAGTCTTTGTACCTCAAAGAAAATTAATCGAGATGATAACCACGCCCGTATGCGTTGGTTTAATTTCTATTCCACGTTACCACTTTGCTCTAAATTCTAAAAAGCTATCGCCCAAGCGAATGCTTAGGCGATAGCTCGCAATACATATATCCCATTTAGACCAATATTAAATTGACCTTAGTTTAGAACTCACTCACCATCAGTTTCCCTTCTACCTTATTCTTTAGGGCCTCATTCATTTTCTGAAAATTAAGGGCAGTATCCACTCCTATCTTTTTCAAAATCATACCGCTCAATATTCCTTTAAAGGTTTCTGTTTGTACCAATCGTACTTTATTTGGCGCTAGCTCTTCTATGATAAATCTATGTTTCCCGTCAAATAAACCGGGAAAGAATAAACGACCTAACCATGTAAATTCTGTATTCTCGTCCGCAACCAATACTTTGGGTTTGAAGATCATTTCCTTATCATTAGAAAGCAAGCTGTTTTTGAGCTTAGACCCAACGATTGCCTCACCTTCACTTTGGATGATAAAAGGATTCCAAGATTGCCAACCAGCTAAATCGGTGAGCACTGCCCATACTTCAGATGAAGATGCATTGATCTCGATGGTTTCAGTGATCGTTTTGGTAGACTGTGAATATGCCATAGTTGCTAAGGTTAGTAATGTGAATGTTGCTATTTTCTTCATGTTGCTAAGTTTTATAAAGCAAACCTAGGCGTCCATGATCCTCCTTTTCGTTAACAAAAGATAAGAAAACTATTTGTGCGTCAGGCGTTTCCTGATCCTGCTAAGCGATACTGGCGTGATCCCCAAAAAGGAAGCAATAATGTGCTGGGGTACACGGTTCATCAAATCAGACGAATTGGCCATAAACTTGAGATAGCGCTCCTCTGGGCTATCTAGCACAAAAGATGAAAAGAAGCCAAGCAAATATTGGAGCCTTTGCTGGGTAAGTGCCAGTCCTACTCTATTCATAGCAGGAGAACTCTGCAGCAACTCATTGAGATCTTTTTTGCTGATTTTCAAACCTTCGCCAGCCTCCATTGCCTCTAAGACCAAGTTGCTAGGCACGTGCGCGAGATAGCTGTCGATAGAACCCGCAATCATGTTTTCTTTAAAAAAGAAAAGGGTTTTTTCCTCGCCTTCCTTATAACCGAACAATCTGACCAAACCCGAATCGATATAAAAGAAATGGTCAGCTACTTCCTGAAAATCTAACAGGCGCTCCTTTTTTACGAATTGAATCGGTTTAAATTGACTCCTGATAAAATCCAGCTCTTGCTGGTCCAGTGGTGTTATCGATTGGAATAGTTTTTCTAATTGGTCGAAATTCATCAGTCACATTTTATAAACTCAAATTACTACCTCTTTATCTACTATTCTAAGCTTGGAGGATGAAAGGTATTTGAAAGTATTCTATCTCTGCAGCCGCAACTCAACAGCAAAAGCCATTGTGAAAACGCCTAACTTAGGTCAACTAAAACGTACCCCAACCAGTGAAAGACCTAGCAACCCGTGAAGACATTGTGAAATTGGTAGATGCTTTTTATAAGAAAGCCATCAACGATGAGGTACTCGGCCATTTCTTTACGGAAGTCGTTCATTTGGACTTTGCTGTACACATGCCGGTGATGTACGATTTTTGGGAATCGACACTGCTGGGCAATCACGTCTACAAAGGAAATCCCATGCTGAAGCACATAGCTCTGAGTAAAAAGTCACCAATAACTTCTGCTCATTTTGAGCGATGGTTAGACCTTTGGGTGAAGACGGTCAATCTTTTTTTTGAAGGACAGAAAGCTGCTGAGGCGGTAAGTAAGGCGACACAAATAGCCGCGCTAATGCAGTATAAGATTGCCGCACATGGCAACAATTGATAGCTACCGGATAATCAGCCGCTCTACGTGATGCTCACCAACTACAATCCACTTCACCATGTAAGTCCCAGGCCGCAAGTCCTTAACTGCTACCTGTGCAGATGCAAACTGCTTCACCACTCTGCAACTCAGGTCAAATACCTCTCCTCGGATTGATTGATCTTCGGCTAGCCTAAATACAATTGATTCGCTCGCTGGATTCGGATAAAAACTTACTGCAGATAGATCTGACTGCCCAAGCACTATTGGCTCTGGTGCATACGCATAAGTAGCAAT
>JBLIFO010000274.1:0-3264 GCA_047633875.1 Marinoscillum sp.
ATATTAAGACAAACAAGTGGTGTATTGTGATCCTCATGGATGATGAGATGCAGTCCGTTGGGGAGAATGTGTTCTTTGTAGTTGACCATATAAGCCGCCAAAATTAACCAAACCAAGTGGTTTTCTTGATCGGATAAAAATTACCTTTTACGAATTCCAAAAATGATAGATCTTCTAAAATTTTGTTTGAAGTATTTTATTGAAAAGTATTGATTGAATAGTTGAATCATTGTTGTCCCCTCTGTCAAATTCTATGTTCATTAGTTCTGCAGAAATATAAAAGAAGTCACTTTCTGGCTTTACAGTATCAATACTTGATGCAATTGAAAGCAATCCTAATACTTCACTGTCGACAAGAGGTGTTCCGTATTTATCTGGTGGAATGGTTGTTTCATTGCAGTATTCAAAATATACTTTGTCAGTATCCTTGCCTACCACTATGTATTTAACATCAATACCATCTTGGGGGAACTCAAAAGTCTGGCAAAAATTGGTAACTGTTATCAGTTTAGGATCAATAGAAACGGTAACTACCTTTTCTATGAGCCCTCTATTATCTATGGATAAAACTCGGGCAAAATACATGTTACGACACCCAGTAGTCAATGCTTTAGTTGTGTCACGAATACATAAGGGATAGATAGTAGTGCTATCAATCTGAGGGATGGTATCCAAATCGGGGATTGAGTCATTAGATTTAGGTTCATTGTCAGGCGACTCATCACAACTAACACACCAGCTGAGGAGGAATATGGAATAAATCAATAAAGGAAAAAGTAGGTACTTGTTCATAATTAAAGTGTGTGCTGCCACACTTGATAGAAAAGTACTGTATCAAGTGACATGACCATATCCTCGTCAATATTGTAATTAACATCAACCATCTCAGCAGAGATATGAAAACCATTTGATTCTGAATGAACTATTTCTAAGTCAGATGATAGTTTTATCCGAGCATTAAGACGGTACCTTGTAGGCTCAGCATTCAATATGTTCAAAAAATCATCACAGTAATGAAAGTAAATACTATCAGGATGAGACCTAGTCACCTCATAGAATGCTCGTAACCCAGATTCCTCTGATAAAATATACTCCTGACAAGTATTGGTAATTAATATTCTATCTGGATCAATATGTAGTGTTATGTAGACGCTATCCAAAAAAATATTCTTGTAAAGAAAAATATCAAAGGCTCCCCAGTCTGGGGTACCAAAATCAGAATCTAAACTTTCAAAGTTATAACAGCCTCCAGAGAATGAATTTTTATCGTCTTGAATGCAATTAGGATATAATAAGGTGCTATCCTTAAGTGGAATAGAATCTGCTACATTGGTGGTGTCCATGGGGTTGGGCATTTCCATACTAGCACTTCCGCAACCGTCTAAGAAGTTTATTAAAACTACAATGATAAGAAGATAGCGAGTCATGTTATTGATTTAATACCGTTGTTTATCCAATGAAGTAAATTTTTGTAATAAAATAGTTGTTTTTCTAAAAATTAGGATCTCTAGCTACAAAATGGGGAGTATTAGTTTGATCAATGCTGAATTGGCCTGTTGGAATGGTATTTACAAGATAATCTAAGGGTCGAATGAGGCGGAGAAACTATTTCGCACAATAGGCTAAATCAATCAAGAAAAGGAATTGTTACCTTTATAGAACAATTAGAAGTGATCGGTATGGGTATTCAATCAATAAAAGTTGAGTTAATACATTGGCTCACAGAGCTACAGGATCAATCAGTTTTGGAGCAAATGCAAGCTTTTAAGCAGAAGTAAGAGGGAATGTTGAGCGATGCACATAAATCGTTGCTAGATGACCGGATATCATCCTATGAAAAGAATCCAAATGGTGTATTAAGCTGGGATCAAATAATGAAGAAGCTTGATGAAATTCCCCAGCTAGTTCGAGCTTGTAGCTCGGACTTCTGCAGATAAACTGACATCCGAACTAGATTAGATGAAATCCTTATTTTTATAGAAATAATGAAAGCTATAGATATCAAATCAGAACTTAAAAACCGGATAGATCAGGAAACGGATCTCAGCTTGTTAGAGACTGCAAAAGCGCTGTTTACTCAAAAGGACTTTGATCCCTCAGTTGAAAAAGAAATGATGTCACGCGCTCAAAGCTCAGAGCAAGACATCAATGAAGGAAAAACCCATACAATTGAAGAGGCAGATGAGATTCTCAATAAGCGGTTAGGTTTATGAAAATTGTTCTTACCAGTTAATCTTTAGAACGATTGGGAGATTCTTAAGAATTTTATATTAAAGAGCTGGAAATCCCCAAAGCCAAAGTTGTAGAAATCAAAAATAGGTTAATCAAAAGAGCCAGAAGCCTATCCGAGTATCCTTACCAAGGTGAGCATGAACCTTACCTGGCTTGGCTCAAACATGATCACAGAAGGTTAGTTGAAGGAAATTTTAAAATCGTTTATCGCGTGGAAAATGATATTGTTTACGTGGTAGATTTCTTTGATACCCGAGAAGGCCCTTCCAAAATGAAAGGCTGACTCAACCGATTACTGCTATTTTGGGAAATTGCACGCTAGTTATTCCAAGGTTAAAGATATAAGAAGCAAAAATTGGCACTCTTGTCTCACACCTACCTTCTTATTTTAGAAATCAGTGAGAGGCTAGTAGCGGTGGATAAATATGCCGTACTCCAGTGAACAGGCCCTTAATATTTTACGGTCTTGCTAATTACTTGAATGGATAAAAATTACCTTTGGGCAAATTTCAAAGCCCCATGAATTTTGATCGAAAATCCCGTTCTAACGAGCAACTTTTAGCTATTTACCATCAACTCGTTAAGCCTCGACTTATAGAAGAGAAAATGCTTATCCTGCTGCGTCAGGGCAAAATAAGTAAATGGTTTTCAGGGATCGGTCAGGAAGCTATATCGGTTGGAGCAGCCATGGCGCTTCACCCAGAAGAATACATTTTGCCAATGCACCGTAATCTTGGGGTATTTACTAGCCGTGAGGTTCCCCTTACACGATTATTTGAGCAGTTTCAAGGCAAAGCCAATGGGTTCACCAAAGGCAGGGATCGTTCTTTTCATTTCGGCACCAACGAGCATCATATTGTAGGGATGATTAGTCATCTCGGGCCTCAACTGGGGGTAGCAGACGGTATCGCTTTGGCTAGTTTGTTGAGAAAAGACCAAAAGGTTACGTTGGTTTTTACCGGAGATGGTGGGGCAAGTGAAGGAGATTTTCACGAAGCACTCAATGTCGCTTCTGTTTGGAATCTCCCAGTG
>JBLIFO010000275.1:0-3260 GCA_047633875.1 Marinoscillum sp.
ATATGTGACAGCCAAACCTGAAGAAGCTGTAGCTGTCAAACCAAATGCTGCATCACCGAAACTGACTGATGAAAGAGCATCAAATGTGATCGTCTGATCTTGGGGAGCATTGTATATTTCAATAATATCTAAGAGAGGTTCAGCTTCAGTACCTCCTGTATTTTTGAAATAGAGCGTGTTGCCGCCTTGATTGAGCGTTACTAGGAATTCTTTGGAGGCTAATGGACCTACACTGCAAAAACCCACATTGTCAAATTGAAGTAATACAGTATTCTCAGGATTAACAAAATCATCTTTTGAAAAATTCAGAAAACTTGTAGCACCTGCGTAGTATTTCAGTTTAAGTAAATACTCACCAGCGGAAGGAACTACCACATTTTCATGAACCGATGAGGCACTCGTAACATCTGAATACTTGGTGATTTGTCCGTTAGACCCATTGGTGCAAAAGACTAAAGCCGCTCCAGAGCGTAAAGACCCAAATTCAGCCTCTTGTCTATAAATTAAATCTTCATCCAAGTTTGGTTCTACGGTTATACTCATCTGATCGCTTATACCCGATCCATCATTTGCAGTTGCTGTGACCGTGACCGACCCCTCCTTGTATGCGACAAGCGTACCTTCATCAGAAATGGTAGCTAATCCACTTCCATTTTGAATGGTCCAGGTAAAAGAATTATCCGAAGCATCGAGCGGGAAGACGTCAGCCGAAAGTTGGGTATAACTAAAATTCGTCAGCGAAGCGACACCTCCAGGTATCGAAATAATTATACTGGAAACTAACACAGGAGCTCTAACCGTAATCTCACGAGTACCCGTAACTCCAGAGCCATCATTTGCCGTAGCTACAACAGTAACAGTACCTGCTGAAACACCTGTCAATAAGCCTGTTTCACTAATTGATGATTCACCTGTACCTGAAGTCACACTCCAAGTAACAGAGATAGTGGTTGCACTAATAGGAAGAACATCTGTATACATTTGAAGTGTCCCGCCATCATCTACTATTGTTTCATCGTTTTCACCATTTACGCCAACATCAGTCACTAGTATGGTTCCAGAAGGGAAGAGATCATCCCAAGAATCAGCAACTCTTAAATTTCCAAATCGCACCATATGATCATATGCACCGTTGAATCGCTCTCTAATAAAAACAGCATTTGGAAACCAGTCATAACCAGCGTTATCTACGGTTACATCCCATAAAGTTGGTTCCTCAGTTGGCATGGTGGATGACGCATACACCTCTACAATATCATTGCTATTATCCCTATTGTCATCTGACATGGTATATTTCAATATGACGACAATGGTATCTCCATCAGGAGTACCATCTGCTTTAAAAGTTTTAGCATCAGATTCATTGAATATATTATCAGATTCGAAGGTTGCCGGACTGTTTAGTAATTTATTGTAAGCACCCACTTCATATTGTCCATCAGTACTTGGGTTAGTTGCAGTTAATTTTTTTATGGTAACTGCGGCCGTCCATTGACTACTTATTCCTGATGGGTTATTAGTCGGATCAATTGATTCAGTAATCTCAGAAAATCCTATTGTAAAATTGAATGCGCCATTTGTCGCCCTTAAACTTTCAACTGACATGATTGCAGACAGGTAATATGTTCGTGGCTCTGTGGAAGTAGCTGGTGTGTTGCCAATACGCCTGAACCATTCCTTATTTTGCGCTATGTTAGTAGTCCCATTACCAAGTCTTTTGATAAACGATACCCCTTGGCCACTTCCCGGATATCCGTTCAGAGTAATCGGTGGAAACACTGTCTCCAATTCAGCATCCACATGCCCAGAAGAATTCACCCAGCCACTGGTATAACCTGGTTGATTGGCCGGATCAGCTTTTGGAAGATAAGTTAAAATTGGACCAGTCTGATCCACGCCGTTTTCCTGCCAGTACAATTGCTGTCCTACAGCTTGCAAAGTCATAAAAAGAAACAATGGGGCAAAAATTAGTAGAAGTCGTTTCATATTCATTTTTGGTTTTTTTTTAAAACTAGTAAAGCTCATTAATACGTACCTCGAAAAATGGGTCAATAAACTCTAATTATGGGTCAAATAGATCAATACGCCCTCCTCACGCCTATCTTTATGCTTTTACTTATCAGTTTTTATTGAAATCGAAACGATCTATATTGGAAATGATCAGGGACAATACATTAGTTTTGACACTCTCGAGAATAAGCTACAATAAAGGGTGTTGTTAAGGGAGAAAAGCTTTTATTCGATTTATTCGGAGTGCAGAATTTTAATAATTTGGATCCAAATTAGCATATCTTAAATGATAAGAAAGTCAAATCAATCTTTCAGCAAATTTGCATAAATGTTATAATCTAGGGGAATGTATGTATTGAAAAATCTTTTGGGAAAGAAAATATCCAACGACTTGTGATATGTGTTTTGAAGATTGGACATTTATCAACCCATATCTATTTAATCCCAAGACTAATTCTCTTCACTAGACACTATTATTGCATACAAGAAAAATGACTATGCTGAAAAACATTGTAAAAATTGGATTAAAAATTCCAATACTCAAAGACTTAATAATTAATCTGAATTACAAGAATGAAATAAGATTGATCCAAGAAAAACCAGAGCATGTCAGCCAAAATGCATTTCCTAGCATCATTCATTTCACTTTCAATAAGTCGGCCTCTCAGTTCGTTAAAAAATTACTTTTCCAACTCGCATATGATAATAGTATGACGCGTATTGCCTTGAACGATTTTGCTTTCTACTCTAAATTTCCCTACTTAGATCATTTGAGTGAGATAGAAATGGCAAAATATAGCTGTGTGTTCAAAAGCAAAGGGTTTATATACAGTGCTTTTGGAGGTTTTGTCTCCGGAATAGATTATTTGGAAAAGTATAATCTTATTCTGACAACTAGGGATCCAAGAGATATGCTTGTTTCTGGTTACTATTCTATTGCTTATAGCCACGAAAGACCACCTGTTGGTAGTTCAAAGCGACAAGTCTTTGACGATAAAAGAACCATAGCCCTAAAGATGGATATAAATGATTATGTCCTCCAAGAAGCTGAGCATGTTTTCGGTAAATTCTCGCTTTATAGAGATCAACTTATAAAAAATAGTGGCTTGCACTTAACCATGCTCAAATACGAAGAAATGATCAGTGATTTCACTAACTGGCTTGATGACCTAGAAAAAGCTTGTGGTTTGAGGTTTAAACCAAATACACGAAATCAAATAATTTCGGAGCAGTTAGCGAAAAAATCACTC
>JBLIFO010000276.1:0-3224 GCA_047633875.1 Marinoscillum sp.
GTATATAAAACAAGATACACAACTGTAATAAGTTCATCAGCCTATTCATACAGAATACCCAAAAAAGGTTAGTCAATTTTTGGTAGTAAAATAAGCGTTTCAATCAATTATAAATTAAATATCGAGCGCGCAAAAGTGCGTACTGCTCTAGGTCTGGCTGCCAAGATGCTTTTATTTCTGCTTCGCTTTTCCCTTCTATTATTTGTTGTCTAAGCTGATCTGTTCCCGCCAATTTCTCAAAGTAGTCATTAAAGAATTCAACTTCTGGGTTGGCGGAAATGGATTTGTAAAACTCAAGCAGATATGTCAGATCAAGTTTGTAGTTGGGATCTGTTCCTGCAAAGCTGACCCCAAAGCATTCCTGATCTTCAAGTGGTGGGTGCGTGGAACCTGCATTGGCGGTTGGTTTGAAATTGTGAAGATTTGGTTCTAACCCAAAACTGCCAAATCCATATTTGGGATGGCCAATGATTTGAAAAGGAAAATCTGTTCCTCTTCCTACTGAGACCACTGTGCCTTCAAATAGAACCAAGCTAGGATAGAGCGATATGGCTAGATCATTCGGTAAGTTGGGCGAGGGAGGCACCGGCAAACTATACGGCATGGAGTGATCCCAATTAGCTACGGGTATCACGGAAAGCTTACATTTCCTACCGGACTCCAGCCAACCTTCTTCGTTGATCATGCCAGCCAGTTCACTGAGCGTAAGACCATGGATCAGTGGGATAGGGTGCAGCCCAACAAATGATTTGAAAGCGAGCTCTAGCATTGGCCCGTCCGCATAACTGCCATTTGGGTTTGGGCGATCTAGTATCATGACCGGAATTCCCGCTATGGCACAAGCGTCCATCAGGTAAGACATGGTGCTGCTGTAAGTATAGCAGCGAATACCTACATCTTGGATGTCAATCACTAGAATATCTAAACCGGAAATATGCTCTTGCGTAGCTTTTTTAGATTTTCCGTAAAGGGCGATTAACTCAAACTTTGAGGAGGACTCATTTTCTATAATTGCTCCATCAGGTTTATTGCCTTTGAAGCCATGCTCAGGGCTGAAGACTTTCTTGATATTGACTCCCAAACTAAGAAGTGTGTCGGTCAGATGAGTATTTCCTATAAGTGAAGTATGATTGACGAATAGTCCAACTTGCTTGCCTTCAAGTCTTGGGAGGTATTCGGATATTTGATAGGCTCCAGGCAAAATAGGCGCATCTGGCTCGCTTTGTGACGCACATGAAACTGTGGCATTCAAAAAGATAATGAGAGCAAAGAACCTCACAACAGATATCATGTAATATTGCATGGTCAAAACTAACGATCTTGAATTTACCATATTTCATAGCAAAGCGAATTTCCAAAAACGAAGAGGGATCTTTTTCTACCGTGATCAACAAGATCGCCGTGGTGAGCATTGCTGTGGCGCTGATCGCCCTGATCAGTTGCTTTATGATCTTGAAAGGTTTTGAATACACCATCAAGCAGAAAATATACAGTTTCAGCGGTCATCTTGTTGCAAGTAAATACACGCTTTCTACTTCATTTGAGCAGTCTTCTATAACGGTGAGTGACTCTGTGAAACAAGGCATCATGGAGCTTCCAGGCATTGATTACTTGCAGACCTATGCTTTCAAAGCTGGTCTTTTAAAGACCGATGAAGAGGTTCATGGCATCATCCTAAAAGGGCTTGATGATAAATTTGATACGACTGCCTTTGCGCAGCACATGATTGAAGGTGCTTTTCCGGTTTTCCCGAAAGATGGCTATGGTACTGATGTGGCGGTGAGTTACAAAATCGCGAACTACTTACAATTGAAAGTGGGTGATGAGGTGATTGTCTTTTTCATACAAGAACCGCCTCGATTTAGAAAGTTGAAAATTTCAGGAATCTATCAGACTGGGTTGGAGGATTTTGACGAAAAGGTCATCCTAGGAGATATCAATTTGATCCGCAGGCTCAATGATTGGGGACCAGAAACGATAGGAGGAATGGAGATTTACCTCGATAATCCAGACGACATGGAAGCTGCCGAAGAACAGGTTTTCAATGCCACAGATACAGATCTTTATATAGATAAAGTGAGTGATAAGTATGTGCAGATATTTGATTGGCTCAGACTGCTCAATCGCAATGTGGTCATTTTCTTCACGCTTATCTTATTCGTTGCTGGGTTCAATATGGTTTCTATTTTGCTGATTTTGATTATGGAACGTACGCAGATGATAGGTATCCTAAAGTCCATCGGAGCATCCAACAGACTCATTAGGCGGATCTTCTTTTTCAATGGATTCCAACTCATTCTCAAAGGAATCTTCTGGGGTAATTTGATCGCTTTGACCTTTTGCGGGATTCAGAAGTATTTCATGATTATACCGCTTGATCCTGCCAATTACTACATGAGCCATGTGCCGATTTATTTCAGTATAAGTGCATTGTTAATGATCAATCTCTTTGTATTGGGCATTACGGCTATTGCACTTTTCATACCTCTGGCAGTGATCTCGAGAGTCACACCTATCAAGGCAGTAAAGTTTGATTGATTGTTGGGTTAGTTTGAAGGCGTAAAAGGAGCGTACTTTCTAAAAAGACTTCTTATTTTCATTTCCAATACGCCAAATACAGCTTCCCTGAAAATCCCTTTAGACATTTTCGAAACGCCTTTCGTGCGATCTGTAAAGATTATTGGGACTTCTGCTATTCGGAAACCATGCTTCCATGCGGTGAATTTCATCTCAATTTGGAAAGCATAGCCAATGAATCTAATCTTCTCCGGGTCAATAGTGGCGAGGACATTTTTGTGGTAGCACTTAAATCCTGCCGTGGTATCCATGATTGGTATACCTGTGATCAGTCGGACGTAAGTACTCGCAAAGTATGACATCAGCACCCTGCCTATCGGCCAGTTTACCACATTTACTCCACCAATATACCGTGAACCGATCGCCATATCTGCTACTCCATTTGCACAAGCATTGTAAAGTGTGACAAGGTCTTTGGGATTGTGAGAAAAGTCGGCATCCATCTCGAATACATAGTCATAGCCGTTTTCTCTTGCATATTGAAAGCCGCGGATGTAGGCCGTGCCTAATCCGAGTTTGCCCTCACGCTCTATCATGAAAAGACTTTCTGGCCATTTGACTTGCAGCTCTTTTACGATATTGGCAGTGCCATCTGGTGAACCATCATCAATTATGAGCACGTGAAAAGGAACGTCGAGATCCATCAC
>JBLIFO010000277.1:0-3182 GCA_047633875.1 Marinoscillum sp.
GACGGAGATGTCTGGTTTTACAAAATCAGTAAAATCAGGTCCAATACTGCTATAATCCATCTTGTCCCAAATTTCAAACTTGCTAGCCCCCACGGTGAGTGCATGCGGAGCATCTGCTGGTGTGTCAATGATCTGCCACTTAGTCTTTGCATCATTGCCAGCAGCGACAACTATGAGCATCCCTTTTTCCAGTGCGGCATGCTCTACCGCTTTCGCTAATGCGGTGGTTTTACCATCCATTTGCTCTACTCGATAATTCAACTCTGGCGCTTTGAAACCCAAATTGTAGCCAATTGACAAATTGAATAGCCTCACCCCTTTGGAATACATGTCTTCCATGGCTTGAATCAGATAATCTTCCTCTATGCGCTTTTCATAAGCTCCATGATCCGTACGCGCGAGGTAATATTCAGATGCTGTCGCTAAGCCATATTGCACGTTTTTGTCTGTCCGCACACCACCAATCAACTGCCAAACCTCAGTGCCATGATTGTCATCCAAGCCGATTGCTCCGCTGTAAGGCTCCATCTTAGGTGTGATATAGTCTTTATATTCTTTCACTAGGTCATTTTCAAAAAGATGCGTTAGACTTTTGTCATTATCAGCTTTGAGAAATCCACCATCTATAATTCCGATTTTCACTCCTTTTCCATTCAGTCCTAGTTTTATAAAGTATTCTGCTTTGATCTGTTCCAAAGGGAAGCCTAGTAGCTCAGAGCCCGTATCGAAAGAGGCGGGCTCATATTGTTGGACAGGAGTAATTTCTATGCCTGAATTAAATAGCGACTCAGTTTGTTCGGAGGTAAGCAGATAACTACACTGTCCCAACCATTGCGAACAGAATGTTGGTTGGAGCAAATTCACCAACTGCTTAGCACTAGTTGTGTCTTTAGCTGAAAGCCAATATTTTGCTTGTCCCATCGAGGAGAGAGACCACAACAATAAAAGAAATACTAACTTTATGGATCGCACATTGGCCATGAGTGAAGTTACGAAATGCGACGATTCATGTGCGATTTTTCTCAATAAACGACTTTTAACTTTAGCTTTTATATCATGAGGTACCACCCAATAGATGCCAAACTTTTTATTGAAAATAGAGCAAGACTGGATGCCAAACTGAAGCCAAACTCTGTGGTGATCATCCACTCCAATGACATCATGCCTACCAATGCGGATGGCACTTTGGCATTCAAACAAAATTCGGATTTGTTTTATCTCTCAGGGGTTGATCAAGAAGAATCAATTTTGATCTTGGCGCCAGATTTTCCAAATGAGAAAATGAGAGAAATTCTCTTTTTAAGAGAAACCAGTGAGAAAATCGCTATCTGGGAAGGACATAAACTCACAATGGAAGAAGGATATGAAACCTCTGGTGTCAAAAATATTCAGTGGAATCAAAGCTTCGAAAATACACTTTATACCATTTTGGCTGAAGTAGAACATATTTATTTACCCAGCAACGAGCATATCCGAAATGGATCTAAAGTAGAAACGGCAAATGATCGCTTTGTTAAGCAATGCATGGAGCGTTTTCCACTATATAAATATGAGCGACTAGCGCCGCATATCTATGATCTCCGTACCATCAAATCTCAAATTGAAATCGACTTGATTAGTCACGCATGTGAAATCACTAATAAAGCTTTTCGAAGAGTCTTGGGCGCTATAAAACCAGGTGTGATGGAGTATGAGCTAGAAGCGGAGTATTCGCACGAATTTCTTAGAAATAGATCCCGGGGCTTTGCTTATACTCCCATTATTGGAGGTGGAGCCAATGCTTGTGTACTTCACTATGTAGAGAACAATGAAGCCCTTAAAGATGGTGATTTGTTGCTCATGGATGTAGGTGCAGAGTATGCCAATTACAATGCGGACATGACGCGGACTGTGCCCGTCAATGGTAAATTCACAAAACGCCAGCGAGCTATTTACGATGCTGTGTTGCGTGTGAAGAATGGGGCTACCGACTTGCTGCGACCAGGTATAGTGATTCCCGAATATCATAAAGCAGTAGGTGAATTAATGACCAAAGAATTACTGGATCTTGGATTGATTGACAAGACAGATGTGAAAAATGAAAATCCTGATTGGCCATCTTACAAAAAGTATTTTATGCATGGGACTTCCCATCACTTGGGCTTGGATGTGCATGATGTAGCTTCGATTTATAAGCGATTTGAAGAGGGGATGGTCTTCACAGTTGAACCAGGTATTTATATCAAAGAAGAAGGAATTGGTGTACGCATAGAAGACAATATTGTAATCACTAAAGATGGACATATCAATTTGATGAAAGACATTCCATTAGAGGCTGATCACATAGAAGAAATTATGAATCAATAGTGCTACTCTTTTGGTAATAATTCCAGCCTATTGCATTGCGCAATGGACTTTTAGTTAGTTTTGAGCAAAATCAATAAAATGAGTTTAGAATACAATACCCAACGTCCTCACCTGAACCTCAGAGAGTACGGAAGAAATGTGCAGAATCTTGTGGCACACATAAAAAATACAGAAGATAAAGAGAAGCGAAATAAATACGCAGCCCTGCTCGTGGAGCTCATGAAAATGATCAATCCAGAACTTAGCAAGGAAGCAAATGAATACACACAAAAGGTATGGGATGATTTGTTCATCATCTCAAATTTTGACTTAGATGTAGAAAGTCCTTTTCCTATACCAGAGTCTACAATCCTTGACAGAAGGCCAGACCGTATTCGCTATCAATCCAACCGAATCAAGTACAGACACTATGGTCGCAGTGTAGAGGTGTTGATAGAAAATGCCATGAAGCTTGAGGATCCTAAAGAAGTAGAAGGCGCAGTGATTGCCATTGGGCGATTGATGAAGACTTTCTATCAAAACTGGAATCGTGAGACCATAGAGGACGAGCAAGTGCTTAAGACTATCAAAGAAATGTCTAACAATAAGTTGGACATTGATATTGAAAAAGTAAAAACTTACGGACTATTCGATAGCGAGAAAGGTTCTCAAAGACCTCTTGACCCTGTCAAAAGCCAAAATCAAAACCGCAATAGAAACAATAAAGGCGGTAAAAGAATTTTTCCTAATAACAAGCGCAGAAGACCAACTAACTAATGGCCTCATTTCGTGTGAAGGGTGGCAAAAGGCTCAAAGGAACGATCATCCCTCAAGGTGCCAAAAATGAAGCCCTACAG
>JBLIFO010000278.1:0-3113 GCA_047633875.1 Marinoscillum sp.
TTAAATTCTGTGATACAGAGATTCGGTAAAGAAGGGCTAATTATCCAATTTAAAATATTCAGAATACTGGTTTTACCTGAGCCATTAATCCCAACAAGCAGCGTCAAGTCATCATTGAAATCAATTTTCTTGTCAATGTAACCGTATAGTTTTTCTATTTTAATATTTAATATCTTCATTTTATTTTTTTTATTGCTGCTAACAACCGGCTATCAACCACTAGTGGTTGATATTTGCCTTGTAGTTTTATCTATTTAAATTCTATTTTATTCATAATCAATAACTTATCAATCTGTAAATCAGATGTTTATCCGTCGTTAACCGGAAGTAACCGGTTACAATCGGATCATATCTTTTCAATTTCACAATACAAATTAATACTTCTAGCCATTAAATGCAATAGACAATTCGTGTATCCAGTTGAGTAGCTCACACTGTCAAAAGCTGTTCGAAAAATCCACCGATTTCCTTTTCTCTATTCACAAAATGGATCTCCAAAATCCAATCGCGTTTTTGGCCGCTGAGATCTGGTTCGAGCATGTTTTGGTGATTGTCGGGATGCACATAATTGCGCTTGTCTTCTTTGTCTAGTCTTTCGTGTGGAAAATGCCCAATAATATGTCCGGCTATCTCTCCTCCAAACTCCCAACCATAGCGTTCAGCGCATGACACAGCATAAGCATAGAATTCCGCACCAGTGATTGCCTTTTGAGTATGGAAGAAGTCTTTACATTCTTCCCATCCAGATTCTATGTCTCGCTTTAGTTGATGCTTTTGCTCGTCAGATCCTAGAACATAGGTTCTGCCAAAGTCAGCCTCCCAATCGTCGAAGATTGGCCCAAAATCCAGGAATAGGATATCATTCTTTTGGATGGTGAGATTTTCAGGGTTTTCGTCGTAAGGCTTGAGGGTGTTTTTACCCGCACGGATGATGCGCTTGTGCCAATATTTCTTAATCCCATAGAGCTCCTCAGCCAATTCGAATATCTCGGTGTTCAGCTCATTTTCGGATTTACCAGCAGTGATAAGTCCTCTCGTCTCTATTTCAGTAAATAGTTCTGCTGCTTTGGCCTCAGCCTCTATAAGGTTGGTTATCATGATGTCACTTTTGGTTGGTCTCTATCTAGTATAAAACTAGATAAACCAAACCCTGAGTACAAGCTTTTCCTTAGTACATTGAGATGCAAGGGAATTAGGAAACTGGCGCGGAATAACTTCCGCGCCGGTGAATTAGGCGGTGATTAGGTTTATACTTTACTCTTATCGATCGCTTTCCAAACCATTTTTTCATTCATTTTGGCTTGCATTTCCAGAGGCATGTGTTTGGCCATCCAAGCCATCATTTTATTCTTACCGCCTGGCACAATAAGAAACTTATTGCCTAGTCCGTTTAATCCTGCCTCTGCTACCATGGAAGGGTCCATGGCGCTCATAGGCGTTTTGCTCCAATCTATGCCATTGTCGGCGGTCATAGGCGTTTTTGTCAGCCCCGGAGATAGCACGCTGATGTCTACACCTTTTGGTTTCAACTCTCCGTATAGAGAAGCACCAAAGTTGAGGACGAAGGCTTTGGAGCCAGCATAATTTGCAAAATAGGGATTCGGCATATGGCCAGACAGACTCGCAATAAGGAGGATGCCACCTTTCTTTTTCTCAACCATCGATTTGCAGAAGTGATGGGTCAGTTCCATTGTAGCGACCACATTGAGTTGGATCACTTTCAATTCATTTTCTAATGAATTTTTCTCAAAAGCACCATTCACTTCTAAGCCTGCTGCTAATACCAAAAGACTTATTGACTCATCTATTTGCTTCACTTTTTGCACTCCTTCTGGAGTAGCAAGATCAGCGGCTATGGTAAGGGTTTGTACGCCATATCTCTTTTGCAACGATTCTGCATGCTTGATCAAATCGTTTTCTTTTCGCGCTACGAGGACTATGTTGATTCCTTTGGCTGCTATTTGACTTGTGAGTTCAGCGCCTATGCCCGATGTAGCTCCAGTGATCAGTGCCCAATCACCGTACTTTTCTTTGAGGTTGTTTTTCATGATTTGTTCGTGTCAACACCTAATAAAGTATACAAAGGATCTGAGCTCATCAATCCTGGAAGCATGATGCCAGCCCCTACCAATCCCCACCATGTTTGATAGATTATCCCAATACTGATGATGACGATACCAAGTATGATTCGCAAGATGCGATCAGTTTTTCCTACGTTCTTTTTCATTTCCTCTGCTTTTGTTTACAAGACAAAAGTCAGGAATCAAGACGTTAAGGATTTTACATATTAGTCCAAAGGCTGATCAGATAAGCTCAAGCGATATTCGGATGGAGATTTGCCAGTTTGCTCTTTGAATGCCCTGTTGAAAGTGGTGAGCGAATCATACCCAAGGTCGTAGGCTATATCTGACACACGAGCGTCTTTATTTTGCAAAAGGGTGGTTGCCTTTTTGATCTTCATTTTTGAAATGTACTTGGCAGGGCTTTCATTGTACACTTCTTTGAATTTCCTCTTGAAAGTTGACAGACTCATGTGGCACAAGGAAGCCAATTGGTTCAGGTCCAAATCTGAATAGATATTGTGCTGAATCACCTCTTCCAATTTGGCAAAGTTTGGCTTGAACATAGATGCCAAGAAATCAAGCTCTGACGGAGCGTTGACCATTTTGGTAATCAATATGACGAATTCTCGAAGCTTGTTTTTCACCAAATGTTCATCGGCTAATTCGGGATGATCCAAAAGAATACTCACGCTTTGCCTGTAATGTTCGAGGAGTTGATTTACAGGGATTTGTTTGAGGTTGAAATCTACTGTATGGCTTGATTGCGTAATGTCAAAGTCAAATAACTCTTGTATAAGTTCTGGATAAAACAATAGCCCCAAAGCTTCTACATTGTCCATCTCCTCAGGAGACTTTTTTGCGGACTCGTAGTAGAAATTCATGCATTTGGCCAATAGGGCAGTCTCCGTATTTAATTGGAATCGTTCCGTCTGAGCTCTTACTTGGATCTCACCTTGATTGACAAAAATGAAGCACGCTTCATTCTCAAAATACTCCTTTGGCAACCGAGTAAAGGACGGAACTTGGATTTTTTGAAAAACTACGCGACCA